>JANOUJ010000170.1:0-13546 GCA_031416815.1 Chitinophagaceae bacterium | reverse complement strand
GCCTTTAGCTATGGGAGTGGAGGTTTTGAAATAGCCAATCTGCTCCAGTTTCACAAGGTAGATTACCTGGCTGTTGCATATGCGGATGAAGGGGTTGAATTACGCAAAGCTGGTATAACGTTGCCCATTATGGTGATGAATGCCGAGGAAGTTACTTACGATGTACTGGTACAACACAACCTGGAACCTGAACTGTTTTCATTTGGGATCTTATCTACCTTTGAAGATTATTTAATGCGTAACGGCATACAAAATTATCCAGCGCATATAAAACTGGATACCGGCATGCGCCGCCTTGGTTTCGAACAAAAAGATATGGAGGAATTGTGCGGCAGGTTACAATCAACTGCTGTTTTTAAAATACAATCCGTTTTTTCTCATTTGGCTGCAAGTGATTCTGCTTTGCATGATGATTTTACAAATGCGCAGGCAAAAGCTTTCATGGAAGGTTGTGAACAGATACAAAAAATTACGGGGTACACATTCATCCGGCATATTGCCAACACATCTGCCATTCACCGGCATAAAAACATGCATTTTGACATGATAAGGCTGGGAATAGGTTTGTACGGTGTTGATGCCGACAAACGCATTCAACAACAACTAAAAAATGTAACAACTTTAAAAACTACTATCTCACAAATAAAAAAAATAGAAGCAGGCGAAAGTATCGGTTACAGCCGTAAAGGAGTAGCCGCTACGGATTCGGTAATTGCTACTGTTAGGATCGGGTACGCAGATGGATACCCACGGTTGTTAAGCAATGGCGTTGGTAAAATGTGGCTGCATAACAGGCTGGTACCCGTAATTGGTAACGTATGTATGGATATGACCATGCTGGATATAACCGGCGTTGATGCAGTTGAAGGCGATGAAGTAATTGTTTTTGGCGCTGCATTGCCGGTAAGCGAGCTGGCAGTTATGGCGCAAAGCATTCCTTACGAAATTTTAACGGGCATTTCTCAACGGGTTAAAAGGATTTATTTTGAAGAGTAGGTTTAGAAGTTTAGGGTTTAGGGGTTTAGTTGGCACTTTCTAAACTCTAAACCAAAGCCCCAAACCTTAAACACATAACCCCAAACCCCAAACTCTCTTATCTTTGCCAACTATTATGAAAGCAAGAAACGTAACATTCATCATCTTATTGATTATTATTGTGACCAGGTACTTAAGCTGTGGGTTAAAACCCATTATACTCTTGAGTATCCTGGAAATCAACATACAGTAATTGGTAATTGGTTTCAACTTTATTTTGTAGAAAACCCCGGCATGGCCTATGGGTGGAAATTTGGTGGTGAATGGGGAAAGATGGCACTTACGATTTTTAGAATGCTGGCAGTTGTGTTCGGAACCTGGTATTTGAGAAAGATAATAAGGGAAAAACAACATAGAGGATTTATTTTTTGTGCGTCGCTGGTCTATGCAGGCGCATTGGGTAACCTGATAGATTCTTCTTTTTACGGGATGATATTTGATAAGGGTATGACCGTTGATCCGGTAATAAAGGATTATGTGGGTTACAACGGCTTGGCTAAATTCTCTTCAAACGGCTATTCTTCTTTTTTGCATGGCAATGTGGTTGATATGCTACATTTTCCGGTAATAGATACAACCTGGCCAAAGTGGGTTCCTTATTTTGGAGGAAAGGAATTACAATTTTTCCGTCCCATATTTAATATTGCCGATGCATCCATAACAACCGGTGTGCTCAGCATTTTAGTTTTTCAAAAGCGTTTTTTTAAGCAGCGAAACCAAACGGAAACGCATCCAACCGTGGAGACAAATGCATTGGTTAATGACGAGTCGCAGGTTTCGTAAAATGCATATCTTTAAAACATTAAATTTAACAGGGTTATGAAATTAGGTAATGGGGTAGCAGCATTGTTGGCAGCAGTCTTTTTATTAACGGCCTGTAAAAAAAATGGTGACCCCACCGGAACATCGGTAGGAAAATTGCTGAGTACACCTGCCACTATAAACGGGGTATTTAAAGTTGACAGTGTTTTAACCGCCGATAATTATGTAGATGTTCAGGTAGACGTTTCAATTGGCGGAAGTTTTGATATCAGATCAGACAGTGTCAATGGCTATTCATTTAAAAAAACCGGAACCATAAGCACGGGCATAAATACGATCCGTTTATACGCCAGCGGAAAGCCCGTTGCTACAGGTACAAATACATTTACCATTGTTTACGGATCTACAGTGCATAATTTTTCAATATCAGTTTTCGCCGCCGCCGGAGGATTTGGAACAGCCTTGTATACCCTCGGCGGTTCACCTGGTAATTGTTCTGTTTCATCTATAACAGGTAATTATATTGTGGGGCAGGCTATGACAGCTGCTAATAAAGTGGAAATGACGGTAAATGTAAATACAACAGGTACTTACCTTATTAGTGGTACAACAATTAACGGCGTAAGGTTTGATACAGCCGGTACATTTACCAATCCCGGCATCCAAAGCATTTTTTTAAAAGCAATCGGAACGCCAATTTCTGCCGGAACATTTATTTATCCCGTAACAAACGGTTCAACAAACTGTAATTTTTCGATCACTTTTAATACCGTTATCATCACTGCAACTTATGCTCTAAGCGGTTCGCCGGGAAATTGTACGGCGGCTACCATAAACGGAACATATACTGCCGGCACAGTTTTAACGGCTGCCAATACTGCTGTAATAAATGTCAATGTAACTTCCCCGGGAATTTACACAATTGCTACTACAAGTATAAATGGAATCAATTTTTCGGCATCGGGCACATTTAATCTTACCGGCCCCCAACAGGTTACATTAAATGGTACTGGCACTCCCACTGGCGCCGGGGCTTTTAATTACCCGGTTTCCGGCGGCGGAAATACCTGTGGAATTTCAGTAACCGTGTTGTGATCAAATAAAATTAATCAACAGACGATTTTTAGAACAGTAAAAGCAGCAAACCCGCTGCTTTTCTACTCTTAAAAAGACATTAACACTGTAAACTATAATACTTTAGAAAAAAATACGGAACTTTATCAATAGTACCTATTGGGTGAAAAGACAAAAAAAGATCAATGAATAAATTACGTCCTCTATTATTTGCAACCGTTTTAATTTCTCTTTTTTCCTGCGAAAAAGAATACAGTACAGAAAACAGCGGGAATAATGATAATGAATTCATAGTTGGAATCGACTGTCGTATCAGTAAGATCGTTTTTACCGATACAGCCGGTACAAGCATGGGCTCACCAGGCACGGGTCTGGGTTCTATAACAGCAGATATTAATAACCTGGATATTGTAACTGAATTAAGAGCGTACGATAGCCTGTCGAGTGTACTCGTATATTACACACGCCCTGTTTACACAAATGATTCAGTTTATATTAATGCCGATGAATATTTTATTGTAGATGCAAATAAGAGAATCACAAAAATGCACGGGCTCGTTGACCCTACTGATCCTTTTTCTTTACAGTTTGATGTTTTTTATGTTTACAATACCGCTGGATACCTGGTTACCAAAAATTATTTTTTAACCCTCAGTCCAACCGTGCCGTTTTACAAAGTAGATTATACCTATGCAGGCGCCGGCAACCTTACACGTATGACCGCAGTGAATTTACCCGGTGGCGATCTGGAAATGGATGCTGATATTACCTATTACAATCTTACCGTGCCCAGGCGTTTTATTTATACTTTTCCTGATGAAATAACCTATGCTCCGTTTACCCAATTCTTTAATTTCGGAACAAGAAATTTTAACGCTCCTAAAGAGATGAAGGTTCGCAATTATGATCCGGGTAATGTTGTAAGGGATTCTATTGTTTCTACTTTCAGTAATTATTCCATGAGTCGTGATACCTATATTTTAAGTGTACAGATGGGCGGAGATGATCAGCCAAGTATTCCGGCTTTGGCAGGCAAGCTTCGGTTTAGTTATAAATGCAAATAAGGCGTCAGGCCACTACGCAGAATCTTTCATGGCTTACTACTTAATAATAACATTTATTTCGAAAATAAAAAGAAGTTTACTGTGGCCAGACACCTATTAGTAATCCACTGCTGAAAAATATCTTAATATTTTGAATACAAAAGAGGCTGTTCTTAGAAAGACAGCCTCTTTTGTTTAAGTGTCTGGCCACTGTAAAATCTTTTTAACTTTTAAGTATGCTGGAGTTTAACAGGTGTTAATTTTCAGTACGCTGCTTAGTGGCCTGACACTAGATCTTTCCAACCATATTTGCCGGTATCACCCATTCATCAAATTCTTTTTCGGTAACATAACCCAGTTTTACAGCCATCTGTTTAAGGGTTGTTCCTTCTTTATGTGCTTTTTGGGCAATCTCGGCCGATTTGTAATACCCAATTTTCGTGTTCAATGCTGTAACGAGCATTAAAGAATTATCCAGGTGTTTTTTAATATTTTCTTTGATGGGCTCAATACCAACTGCACATTTCTCGTTGAAAGAAACACAACCATCCCCGATCAGCCTGGCACTGTGCAGAAAGTTGTATATCATCACGGGTTTAAAAACATTTAGCTCAAAATGGCCATTACTGCCGGCAATGCCGATGGTAACATCATTACCCATTACCTGTGCAGCTATCATCGTCAATGCTTCGCATTGGGTTGGGTTTACTTTGCCCGGCATGATGGAAGAGCCCGGTTCATTGTCCGGTATAAATATTTCACCAATGCCGCTGCGTGGGCCCGATGACAGCATACGAATATCATTGGCGATCTTCATCAGGCTGACTGCAACCATTTTTAATGCGCCATGTGCTTCTACTATGGCATCATGTGCTGCCAATGCTTCAAACTTATTTTCGGCCGTCTTAAATGGAAGCTTCGTTAGCCTGGCAATATGCTTTGCCACATTCACATCATATTTTGGAGGAGTGTTTATTCCTGTGCCAACCGCCGTACCGCCTAAAGCAAGTTCGCTTAAATGCGCCAATGTATTTTTAATGGCTTTCAACCCATGATCCAGTTGAGAAACATACCCGCTGAACTCCTGGCCAACAGTTAAAGGGGTAGCATCCATAAAATGGGTACGGCCTATCTTAACCACTTTTTTATAAGCGGTTGCTTTTTTATCCAGCGTGTTTCGAAGTTTGGTAATGCCTGGTATGGTTGTCTCCATTAAAATTTTATAGGCTGCAATGTGCATTGCTGTGGGGAAGGTATCATTGCTGCTTTGGCTTTTATTTACATCATCATTGGGATGAAGGTATTTTTCTTTATCACCTAATTTACCACCATTCAATACATGGCCGCGGTAAGCGATCACTTCATTGACATTCATGTTGCTTTGCGTACCGCTACCGGTTTGCCAAACTACCAAAGGGAAATAAGCATCCAGTTTGCCATCCAGTATTTCTTTACAAACCTTACCGATCAGGTCGGCTTTTTTCTTTGTTAAAACACCCGCCTCGTTATTGGTAACAGCAGCAGCATGTTTTAAATAAGCAAATGCCCTGATGATCTCTTTGGGCATTTTATTGATGTCCTGTGCAATTTTAAAGTTATCAATACTACGCTGGGTTTGAGCTCCGTAATACGCATCTGCAGGCACTTTTACTTCACCCATCGTGTCTTTTTCAATTCTATACTCCATAAATAAGTTATTAAGGTTTGTATGCAAAGCAAAGGTAAATGATTAATGGGATGAGCGGAAATGCCAGGTGGATTCCAGCTTTGTCAGGGAAAATTTATCAAAAATTAATTTTCATTGTTTAACCTGATAAATAACAACCGGTATTTATTTCCCCTGAAAATTTGCTTTTCTTTTTTCCAGGAAAGCAGTTGTGCCTTCTTTCATATCTTCTGTAACAAAGCATTCGCCAAAAGCATCAAGTTCAGTTTCGTAACCGTTTTTAGTTTCATCAAAAACAGCATTGGTGGCTTTAAGGCAGGCAGCAACCGCCAATGGCGCCTTAGCGTTTATTATTTCTAAAATGCTTTTTGCTTTGTTTAATAATTCATCGGCGGGTACCACATAATTTACAAGTCCAAATTGCAATGCGGTATTTGCATCGATCATATTTGCACTCACCAGCATTTCCATTGCCCGCCCTTTGCCGATCAGCTGCGTTAAGCGTTGGGTGCCACCATAGCCAGGTATCAAACCTAAATTAACTTCAGGTTGCCCAAACTTTGCATTTTCGCTGCATAATCTAAAGTGGCAGGCCATGGCCAGTTCGCAGCCGCCGCCCAATGCAAAACCATTTACAGCGGCAACAATTGGTTTTTTGCTGTTTTCAATTTTAAAAAAAATATCCTGCCCTCTTTTGGCAAGTGCCATGGCTTCTTCTTTATTCAATCCACCAAATTCAGAAATATCTGCCCCGGCAACAAATGCTTTTGGTCCGGCTCCGGTAATAACTGCAGATCTTATTTCGGGATTGGTATTGATCTCGTTGACAACATTATCCAGGTCGGTAAATACATCTTTATTCAATGCATTTAGTTTATCGGGCCGGTTGATGGTAATGATGAAAATACCATTTTCTAATGCTGTTAAAAGCGTTTGATACATAAAAAATTATTTAAAAACTTCTGTTCTCTTTTACCCAGTCTTTTATATAACCTGCAATTTCGGATGTGGTTGCACCTGGCGCAAAAAGTTTTCCAACACCCATTTTATTTAGTTCTGCCATGTCTGCTTCAGGAATAATGCCACCACCGGTAAGCAAAACATCATTCATTTCTTTGGCCTTCATTAATGCGATTATTTTTGGGAATACGGTGTTGTGTGCACCGCTCAATATGCTTACACCAATAGCATCCACGTCTTCCTGCAAGGCAGCATTCACAACCATTTCGGGGGTTTGCCGCAGACCGGTGTAGATCACTTCCATGCCTGCATCACGCAAAGCAGTTGCAATAACCTTTGCACCCCGGTCGTGGCCATCCAGTCCTACTTTTGCAACTAAAACTCTTACAGGTCTGTTTCGCTCCATAATTAATTGTATAAAACTTTTGTAAAAGTAACTCTATTCAATAAATATTAGCGACACTTCTGGGTTAGGGGTTGACCTGTTGTTTTGGTTCATTAAAACAAGATAGTAAACTATCTGAAAAAATCAACCTGTTACAGGCATTGCGTATTAAAAAACTTAAGCGTTGCCTTGTTATAATCGCTGTACATCTGGTGGTCCGAAACAGACAGATCGATCTGCTCCAAAACAAATAGTTTTTGTAAAGGCGTTAAGCTGTTGATCTCAGGAAAACCTGTTGGGTCTGTTTGGTATGCGGTTACAAGCGTATTGGAAAAACCGATAAAATAGTTTTTATTGGTAAGATAGCCTTTCGATTTTAGTTCATTAAAAACAGCGGCAGATTTAGCCAGCGTAATATCGCCCCGGCGGGCAAAGCGTTCAGTGTATATTGGAGAACGTTCTTTAATGAGGTACTTGCTGCATACACCACGGCTGGTAATGGTTTGTGAGTTAGATAGTGCCGCTGCATTTCCCGCCGGGCCTACATTTTCGTTATTGTCAAACCGGGCCATGCAGAATTGAAGGGGAGTAAGCGTAGAAAATGCAACCGCACCCGCCTGTGCACAATAACTGATACCCGCTTTATGTTTGTAATAGGCTGATAGATATGCTGCATAGTTGCCACCATTACTCATACCGGCTGAATAGCGAAACTTATTGCGGCTGGTAACACCACGGTTATAAAAGGTATCGGTAATGATCTTGATATTGGCATAATCAATATTGGTAACCGAATCTGCCGGTGCCACCAACCATCTTAATTTACCATCTCCATTGGCATCAACACCTGTGGTGGCCTCTTCCGCTTCAGTGATGATAACACCAAAATTATCATTAATGAGTTCTTTATACAGTTGTTTAAATTCGTAACTGTTGAAAGTATTAAATGCACTGCCTCCCGTACCATGTAACAAATAAACAAAGCCTTTGTGCCCTGCGGGGAAATGGGAATACACGGGTTTCATCCTGTCTCTCCCTCTTACCTGTTCAAAATTTAAACTTATGGGTGTGATGATTTTTAAAGTACTGGTAAAGGAAACATTCCTGTTGGGCATGATAAACCAGGTATGCCATTCCTCCGATCGAGTTAATAATGCTGTTTCACTGCTATTCCATTTATCAAATACCTGGTTATCGGCAAATGCAACGCTGAATATATCTACGGTATCGCCAGTTTTATATTTTCCACTGCCATATCCATTGATCACCGATACAGTAAAACTGTCAACCGTTGGATTTATAGGTGTTATGGGACCCGTTGAAGATTTATTGCAGGAAAGGAAACTGATTACAATACAAACAAAAAGCAGTTTTTTCATATAAAAATTTTTGTTTTGACCTATAAGGCGCGGTTAAGTTTAATATAGTGAAAAAACGGCCAGCGCTTTTTCTATCCTGTTTATTGTTTTAGCACTGCCAATAGTTTCTGCTATAACAAAAACACCCGGCCCCATTTTAGAGCCTACGAGCATTACCCGAAAAATCATTTGCAGCTCGCCAACCTTAATATTTTTTTCGGTCGCCAGGTTTTTAAATTCATTTTCAAGTGTATCCCGTTTCCATTCACCCACGTTCTGATACCTGGTGATCAATGCTGTAAAGAAATTATGCTTTTCACTATCCCATTTTGTTTTCACAGATGCTTCATCATACGCCGTTGGAGCCATATAGAAGAAAACGGCCTGGTTATAAAAATCTGTTAGTAAATGGCAACGTTCTTTTACCAGGTCAAGTACTTTGGTAAAATAAGCGTCGTCATCAATTATGATCCCTTTGGTTTCGAAAATATCTTTAACGATTGACTGATAACTTTCAACCTCTAACTTTTTTATCCATTCGTGATTGAACCATTTTGCTTTTTCAAAATCGAATTTGGCACCTGCAGCATGCACCCGGTCTATGCTAAAATTTGCAATCAGTTCTTCCATGCTGTATAATTCCTGTTCCGTTCCGTCGTTCCAGCCCAATACCGCCAACAGGTTGGTAAATGCCTCCGGTAAAAATCCTCTTTCTTTAAATCCTTCTGTAAGTTCATTTGTTTTTGGATCAACCCAGTTCATCGCAAATACCGGAAAACCATATTTGGCGCCGTCACGTTTGCTCAACTTGCCACTGGGTCCCATTATCAGGGGAAGATGTGCCCATTGAGGCATATGCTCCAACCCAAAAAGATATTTCCAAAGCAACACATGTACCGGTGCACTGCTTAACCATTCTTCCCCACGAAATGCGTGGGTTATTTTCATTAAATGATCATCTACCACCACCGCCAGGTGATAAGTAGGCATACCATCTGCCTTCAGTAAAACTTTATCATCTACCAGCGATGAATCAAAACTTACTTCATGATGTATCATGTCGGTAAATGAGATCGTTTCACCTTCGGGCATTTTTATACGTACAACATGGCGGGCATTTTCGGACAATAATTTTTTTACTTCTTCAGCCGTAAGTGTAAGCGAATTTTTCATCTGCATGCGTACTTTGCCATCATATTGCGGGGAAGGATTTTCTACAGATTTGAAATAATTTCGCATTTTTTCCAACTCCTCCTGGGTATCAAAAGCATAATAAGCAAAACCATCGTTAACCAATTGCTCAGCATATTTCCTGTATAATTCTTTTCTTTCACTTTGGCGGTAAGGGGCATATGGCCCTCCGTGTACAGGGCTTTCGTCAGGTTCCATTCCACACCATTTCAGGCAGTTAAAAATATAATCTTCGGCACCTGCTACAAACCTTGTCTGATCAGTATCTTCAATGCGTACTATAAAGTCGCCACCTTGTTTTTTGGCAAACAGGTAATTAAATAAAACGGTACGTACACCGCCCAAATGAAGCCCACCGGTTGGGCTTGGGGCAAACCGAACTCTTACTTTACTCATGCTGCAAAGATAGGCTTGCTGAATGTTTAAAATAGATGTACAAAAAAACCGTCCAGCCTCAGGGCGGACGGTTGTATAAATGAGCTATATAAAAATTAGCGTAAAATGATCGTTCTCGGTGTTCTGCCATCAATTGAAAGTAAAGCTAAATTATCACATGTTCCGTCGCCAAAATCGATAGTCGCATAATGGTTCGGCCCCTGTACTTTTATTTTGCCTTTGTCAATATTTGCACAGTTAACTTTCCTTTGGAGCGCTTCTAAAATTGTACAGGTCCTGCTGATGTTTGATGAATTGGTAACAGTATGTGTACCTGGGAAAACAGAAAAAATATCATCTGTTGGCGTTGCAGTACCTACGCCTGCTGTTTGTGTTACAGTCCTGTTGCCATCATGCAACCAGTATCTTGCATCAGGTGCGGTTATTTTTCCGCCTGTAGTAACCCTTGTCCAACTTCTTACAGTGGCAGTGCTGGTATTGGTCCAGGTATATGTGCCTTCTACCTTGTACAGGTTAACAAAGTAATTGGTAAAGGTCATAGTAGCCTGGCTACCCGTCTTTCTAACAGAATCGGTAAGTACAATGTTTATTTTACCACTTCGTGTTATGCCGTTGTGCGTGCATGAAGTCCCAAAATCAATTACAATTGTTTTTGGAAATCCTGACGTAGGTGTAATGGTAACTGTCGCACAGGGTATAATGTTATTTATAGGCTCCGGCGCAAAATTTCCGGCAATGTTGTTGTCTTGTGCAACTTCTAAAAATACATCCTCCGCATCTTGCGAAAGGTTATTGGAAATAGCCTGATTACCGCTTGCTTCAAAAGTGTTTTCAAATTCCTGCGCAGGAGTTTCGTCATTTTTCTTACAGGAATTAAAGCCAATGGCCAGTGCAAACATGGCAAATGCAAACAGAAATTGTTTAATTTTCATAAATTTTAATTTTAAGTTGATTTTTTGAGAATGGTTCAGGTAAGACAATTTCTATATAAAATGGTTTAATCGGGTTAAAAATATAATTTGCCTAATGTTTTACTTAGCAAAAACGCCACAATGGGTGCGTAAATTGTTTGCCGGAAGTGTTTGGGAGATGCCTGGAACTAAAAAGGCTATTTATTTAACATTTGATGATGGTCCTCATCCGTCGATCACTCCATTTGTGCTTGCAGAACTGGACAAATTTAATGCGAAGGCAACCTTTTTTTGCATAGGTAAAAACGTATTGGACCATGGCAGTACTTTTAAAATGATATTGGAACGGGGCCATGCTGTTGGAAACCATACCTATGACCATCTGGACGGATGGAAGACGGGTAATGGGAAGTATTTACAAAATGTCCTCAACGCCCGCAACCTTATTGATTCCCATTTGTTCAGACCGCCGTATGGAAGAATTACCCCTGGCCAAAAGAAGCTTTTAATGCAGTTGGATAAGCCTTATACGGTGATCATGTGGAGTTTATTAAGCGGCGATTTTGACGAAAACATCACACCTGATAAATGTTTACAGAATATATTAAAAAACGCCAAGAGTGGCTCTGTGATTGTATTTCATGATAGTGAGAAGGCGTATGAAAGGTTACAATATACCTTGCCCGCAGTTTTAAAACATTTTTCTAAGCAAGGTTACCAGTTCGAAAAAATAGTTACCACATCGTAACAATTTCGTCTCTCCAGGGTATTAAAAAAAATTGGGCCGGGGTAGAAACCCTGGCCCGTTTTTAATCCGTACCCTATGAAAACTGGGTTAAATGTACAGTGTTGTTATTAAATTAGCAACAATTTTTTTAACAGTTTCTTTACAGGGTAATAATATGGGGCACTCCGTTAATATAAATTATGGCCTGGTTGTCGCAATTCCCGTTGCCATAATCAAGCAGGGCAGTCCGGCCATCACGCATTAACCTTACCTTTCCCTGCACAATCCATGGACAAGCGAACTTTTTAATTAGCGGTTCAACAATTACTGATGCCCATGTATGGCCGCCTGAATTTGAGCCGGATGCATTACCGGTTATTTTATAAATGTCATCCAGTGGAAAATTAGGAGTACCATTGCCCGCAACCTGTAATACATTTTTTACACTGTTCCATTTCCTCCACCTGTTGGTATTGGTATTGGTTATTTTGCCGTCAATTACCAAAACTTTCCAGCCCTGCATATTTGGTGAACTGGTATTTTCGGTAATGTGGGTGCCTTCGATCTTAAGGCTGTCTACATGATAACCGATAAAAGTGGTGGAAACTTTTGCTCCGGGTACAAACATCGGGTTGGTGTAAATAGATACGATCTTGCCTTTCCTATATTTTCCATCGCGGCCGAGGCAACCGGTACCAAAATCAATAGTTACGGTTTTAGGGAAAACATGCGGAATGTTTGGAACAACTGTGATCGTAAAACAACGGGCAGTGTTGGTTGTGGTCGTACTTCCGAGTTCAAACAAGCCCGATACGTTGGCACTTACACCCAGGTCTTCGCCAACTTCGCTTCTGTTCATGCTGGCAGTAATGTTAAATACATCATCGTACTGGGCTTCCGATTCAGCTTCTTCTGTAGTTGCTTGCTGTGTGGCGGCAACTTCTACAGGATCAGTTTCTGTTGTTGCAGGTACAGCAGCATTAAAACTGTCTTCTTTTTTACAACTTGTAAAAGTGATGGCTCCAATAAGGCTGAATGCCAAAAGCCATGTGGTGAGGTTTAAAGTCTTTTTCATAAAGTTAAATTTTAATTAAAGGTGAATAATCGAACAGGTGTATGACTGCACTCCGAATGCATCGTTTAAAGAATCGTTAAATTATTTTTCAGCATTTTTGCAAAGCAAACTGAAAATATGATTGTAGATACACACTGCCATTTATACCTGGATGAGTTTAAAAATGATTTAGATGAAGTAATCAAAAGGGCAGAGGGCGAAGGCGTAAATAAATTTTACTTACCTGCTATTGACAGCTCCGAAATAGAAAACATGTTGTTGCTGGAAACCAGGTTTCCGGGAAAATGTGTTCCTATGATGGGATTGCATCCATGCTCAGTAAAAGAAAATTACCAGGAGGAATTAGTAATCGTTAAAGATTGGCTGACAAAAAGAAAGTTTGCGGCAATAGGAGAAATTGGTCTTGACTTTTACTGGGATAAAACCTTTGTATTGCAGCAGTACGCGGCGTTTAGATCGCAGATTGAATTGTCTTTACAATATGAATTACCCATTGTTATTCATACCAGGAATGCCATGCAGGAAGCGATTGAAGTTGTAAAAGAATTTAATACTGTGGGCGTTAAAGGTATTTTTCATTGTTTTGGTGGAACAGTAGAAAATGCAAATGAAATTATTGACGCCGGTTTTTATTTAGGAATAGGAGGGGTGGTAACCTATAAAAAATCTGGCCTTGCAGAAGTACTGGAAAAAGTTGATCTAAAATATATGGTGTTGGAAACTGATTCACCCTATTTAACCCCTGTGCCTTTCAGAGGAAAGCGTAATGAAAGCAGTTATTTAAAATACATTGTGGAAAAACTAGCGGAAATCAAAAAAGTTTCGGTAAGCGAAGTTGCTGCCGTTACAACAGCCAATGCTGAAAAAATATTCGGCTCATAGTTATTGAAACTGTATTTTTGCCACCCGGTAAAAAATGGAGACTTGTCCGAGTGGCTGAAGGAGCACGCTTGGAAAGCGTGT
>JANOUJ010000169.1:0-3151 GCA_031416815.1 Chitinophagaceae bacterium | reverse complement strand
TTGGAACTTACAAACCGCAAGGCGCATTACGAATATTTTTTTGAAGCAACTTATATAGCAGGCATGGTACTGAGCGGTACCGAAATAAAATCATTGCGGGCAGGCAAGGCCAGTTTTAACGACAGCTACTGCGTTTTTCATAATGGAGAACTGTTTGTAAAAAGCCTGCACATATCTGAATATTCATTTGGCACCCATAGCAACCACGAGCCGCTACAGGAAAGAAAACTACTTCTCAACAAACGTGAACTGCGTAAACTTGAAAATAAAATAAAAGAGAAAGGCTATTCCATCATTCCCCTAAAGCTGTTTCTGGCAGCGTCGGGTTATTTTAAAATGGAAATTGGCCTGGGCAAGGGTAAAAAGAATTACGATAAAAGAGATAGCATTAAGGAGAGAGAAACGGATAGAGATATTAAGAGGAAGTATGGGGTGTAGGAGTCGGGAGTCGGGAGTCGGGAGAAGAGAGCCCTTTGTTAAAGGGAGTTTTTTTACTCCGAACTCCAGACTAATAACTCCCGACTCAAATCAGCACTCCGAAAGACTCAGCGGCACATTTACAGCAAGTCCCCCATCTGCAGTTTCCTTGTATTTATGGTTCATATCCAGGGCGGTTTGCCACATGGTTTTTATAACGCTGTCCAGGCTCACTTTGGCATAATCGGGGGTGCTTTGCATAGCAAGCTGACTGGCGGTGATAGCTTTGATGGCTCCCATCGTATTTCGTTCAATGCAGGGCACCTGCACCAGCCCGCCAATGGGGTCGCAGGTCATGCCCAGGTGATGCTCCATAGCAATTTCCGCAGCCATTAAAGCCTGGCGTTGTGTGCCACCCAAACATTCGGTAAGTGCAGCAGCGGCCATGGCACTGCTAACACCGATCTCGGCCTGGCAGCCACCCATAGCCGCAGATATGGTGGCCCCTTTTTTAAATATGCTTCCTACTTCGGCTGCCGTTAATAAAAACTGGATTATTTTTTCTTCTTTATCTCCATCACAAAAGGCGATGTAATATTGCAATACAGCTGGTATAACACCGGCTGCACCATTGGTTGGTGCGGTAACCACCCTTCCAAAACTTGCGTTCTCTTCATTCACCGCAAGGGCAAAACAACTAACCCAATCTAAAATGTAAGTAAAATTATTACCACCTTCTTTTACCAGTTGCAGCCAGCTATCATAATCTGAATACGCTCTGCCATTGATCAATTTATCATTTAAACTGGCAGCACGCCGCTTTACCTGCAAACCTCCGGGCAAAATACCTCCAACATGACAACCACGGTAGATACATGCTTTCATTACGTTCCAGATATTCAGCAGGCCCGCTTTGGTGTCAGCTTCCGGCCGCCAGGCCGATTCATTTTCAAGCACCACATCACTTATGTTCATGCCCGTTTTCATGCACCAATGCAGCAATTCGTCGGAGGTGTTTATGGGAAAAGGAAGATGCACATCAGCCGTTACGCTGTCACTTCCTCCCCGTACGAACGGGTCATCAGGGTGGGATTCCTTTGTAATAAAGCCTCCGCCAATAGAGTAGAAAGTTTCTGCAAAAGTTTCATCATTGTGCAGGGTAACTAAAAAACTCAACGCATTGGGATGAAAGGGCAAAGATTCACTCATTAAAAACTCAATATCTTCTGCAGGGTCAAAATCAATTTCATGTTTGCCTGACAGAATTATCTTTTTCATTTGTTTGATGTCGGTGATCTTTGCATCAATATTATTCACATCAAAACTTACAGGATCATCGCCACTCAGGCCCAATTGTACGGCAATATCGGTTCCATGTCCTATGCCGGTTTTTGCCAGTGAACCATATAATAAAACCCGTACCTCCTTTACTTCATTCAGCAAATTCTTTTCTGCCAACGATCGTGTAAACTGTTGTGCGGCACGCCAGGGGCCAAGCGTATGGCTGCTTGATGGCCCTACACCAATTTTAAACATATCAAAAACAGAAATGGCTTCGTGGCTCACGTACCTGGTTTAAATATTATTGTACATCCATTAAATCAATGGAAAAGATAAGAATAGAGTTGGCCGGAATAACTCCAACTGCGGTATTGCCATAGCCAAGTGATGGAGGCAAATATAAATATATAGTACCACCTGCTTTTATTAAAGGCAGTCCTCTTTGCCAGCCAACGATCAACTGGCCAAGCTTAAAGGTTATGCCTGTAAGTTCTTCATCAAACTTAGTTCCATTGGTTAAATAGCCTGCATATTTCACCTTTACATTTGAGCATATCTGCGGTGTTACCGTTCCGGTACCTGCAGCTATGATCTCGTAATAAAAGCCTCCAGGGTGCAGCAGCGCAGCGGGCTTATTTGCCGCAACCCAGGCTTGCAAATTTGTCATTTCAGATGGTGGTACCACCACACCTGAGGCTGTAAAATTACAATCGCTTGAAGATTTTTTACAGGAAAGCATAACAGTACAAAAAGAAATAAGAACAATTAGCGTACGGATCATAATGTAATTTTTAGGTTTATTTATTTATTGAAAATTTAGTTTTCAGGGGTTTGAGCGGCTCTTTGTTTTAACTCCCGGTAAAGCTGCTCATTCATTTCCCATTTATACTGCATTCTAAAATAAGAAAAGAACAGCATGCAGATGATGACGGCAACTACAATCGTTATTATTGAGCCGGGCAATCTGCTGGAAATTTTAGTATACCATTCAGGAAAAAAAAGATAAACCACCGTAATTAATACAAGGACAGGAACAGAGAACAATGCCGCCATTGGCAGCCCCTGGGTGAGCTTGGCTGAAAAAGTATTTCTTGTCTCCTTTTCCTTTTCCCAATAGATCATAAAATTTTTATCTTTTTCAGAAAGCATGATGCAAAACTAAGGCAATTTGGACTAATGTGCCAGTATGAAGCGTTCTCATGCCGAGCCTGTTGATCCAAAGGGTTTCAATTATGTAACTTGTTTGAACCACATAGACATAGGAACATAGGAATAACATAGACCTATGTGATTTTCTATTGTAAACTATATGCCTATGTGGCTCAAACTAAATACCCACTTTGGCAGGACTTTGCTATGTAGTGAATATCTTGTAGGTTTGTTAAGCCTAAATATGCTGCATGAAAATAGAACAACTGCTGGTTCAGCATTTTTACAATAACAGGGAAGTTAC
>JANOUJ010000168.1:0-5550 GCA_031416815.1 Chitinophagaceae bacterium | reverse complement strand
CTGGGCGGTGTTTTCAGGGAAGCAGCAACTCTTGGTGAACAGTTTGGTGATCATCGTGTTTTCAATACAGCGATACAGGAAGCGTACATAATTGGGTCAACCGTTGGGATGAGCGCAACAGGCGTAAAGCCAATTGTAGAAGTACAGTTTGGCGATTATATTTATCCTGGCCTTAACCAGCTGGTAACTGAAATTTCCAAAAGCTGTTATTTAAGCTGCGGAAAATTTCCTATTCAAACTTTAATAAGAGTACCCATTGGCGCTTATGGCGGCGGGGGCCCTTATCATAGCGGTTGTATTGAAAGTACTTTGTTAACTATTAAAGGAATTAAAATAGTTTTCCCAAGTAATGCTGCAGATATGAAGGGGCTTTTAAAAGCAGCATTCCTCGATCCTAATCCGGTTGTAATGCTGGAGCATAAAGGATTGTACTGGAGTAAAGTGCCGGGTACCGAAGAAGCAAAAAATATAGAACCATCCCGTGATTATATTATTCCATTAGGAAAAGGAAATATTGTTTTACAGGCAGATGACGAACTCGTAGCAAGTGGCGAAAGTTGTTGCATCATCACTTATGGAATGGGTGTGTATTGGGCAAAAGCGGCAGCAAAAAATTTCCCCGGGCAAATAGAAGTTGTTGACCTGCGTACGTTATTTCCATTAGACGAATCGCTTGTTTTTGCAACCGTAAAAAAGCATGGTAAGTGTTTAATTGTAACCGAGGAGCAACAGGATAATTCATTTGCTGAAGCATTGGCAGGTAGAATTTCAAAAAGCTGCTTCCGGTATTTAGATGCACCCGTTGAAGTTTTAGGGGCATTAAATTTACCAGCAGTGCCTATGAATGTTATCTTAGAAAAAGCCATGTTGCCTAGTGCAGAAAAAGTTGCCGTCCGGCTAGAATTTCTACTCAATGCATAATTATGAAGCTGTTTGGGTATACGTGGAGCTGACATGCCTTTAAATAAAATCTGTTCTACCCGTAACTTAACTTTTAGCAAAATCGCCTATATTTGCACCCCGTTGAAAAATGCGGGAGTTGTCGGGGTATCCCGATAGCTATCGGGATGGTTAGAGCATCGGATTCATATCCGCCGCGGCGGACGGCAGCTTAGGTCTGGTTAAAGGGAAATAAAAATATTTATGTCGGGGTAGCTCAGCTGGTTAGAGCATCGGATTCATAACCCGAAGGTCGGCAGTTCAAGTCTGCTCCCCGATACTGCAAAGAGTCCCTCAAAAAGGGACTTTTTTTGTTTTTTATGCTATTTACTGTTTATATCCTTTATTCGGCTGACCATCAAAAGCATTACACGGGGTTTACGTCAAATCTTGCACAAAGATTATTATCTCACAACGAACTTGGTAAAGACTGGACGGCGAAGTACAGACCATGGAAATTAATATTCACCAAAGAATTTGAAATTAAAAACGAAGCTATGGAATATGAAAAATGGCTAAAGACCGGTATGGGTAGAGATTTTATAAAAACATTACTTCGTTAGAGCACCGGATTCATATCCGCCTCGGCGGACGGCAGTTCAAGTCTGCTCCCCCGATACAAAGCCCAGGTCCTTTTTTAATAAGGCCCTGGGCTTTTCCTTTTCAGGCTGTATTTATTAGTGGCACCGTCAATCCATCACTTCATAAATATTCATTGCAGCGGATTTATTTTTCAGGCTCACTGCTCCCACTTTGCGGCAATTAAAAGATTCTTTTACTTTCTCGTATGAAATTTCATTGATTATTATCTGGTTGGGGCCCGCTGCAGATTGTAAACGCTGCGATGTATTTACCGTATCACCAATTACGGTATAATCGAGGCGGCGCAGACTCGCTGAGCCGATATTGCCGGAGATCATTTCCCCGCTGTTTATACCAATAGAAACTTGTGGGGTAAAAGAGATATTTTCTAACGCAGGCAGTCCTTTAATTTTATTTCTTACTGCCAGGCAGGCATCAATTGCCCTATCCAGGTGATAATCGCCACGAAAAACTGCCATCACAGCATCACCAATGAATTTATCAACATATCCTCCCTGTGCAATGATCTCTTTTACCATCACATCAAAATATTTGTTAAGCAGGGCAACTACTGTATCAGCCGGCTCATTTTCGCTGATGGACGTAAAACTGCAGATATCAATAAAAGCTACTGTAGCTTCTACGGTTTCATTGGCAACCAGGGAAGATTCAAACTCCCGGCTTCCCATAAAATTCAATACCGTTTCATCCACATACATTTTAAGAATATTATTTTCTTTGATGGCTTTCATTGTTTCCTTCATCTGTGTTACATGCCTGATGGTTTTCTCCATCGTCAGATCAAGGTCTTCAAAATTTACCGGCTTGGTAATAAAATCAAAAGCCCCCAGGTTCATAGCCGACCGTATATTTTCCATATCGCCATAGGCAGAAACAATAACTGATTTCATTAAACCGTTTTGTTCATTCAGTTTTGTGAGCAGGGTAAGGCCATCCATTTCGGGCATGTTGATATCGCTGAGCACTACATCCACATCTCCGTGCTGTTCCAGTTGTTCCAGTGCATGCCTGCCGTTTACTGCAAATATGAAATCATATTGGTGATCCCGTATTTTCTGCCGGAACTTTTGTTTGATGAGCACTTCCAGATCCGTTTCGTCATCTACTACTAATATTTTTGACATCAGCTTATTGTTTTTAATTTTTCTTTTAAAATATTAAACTCAAGGGGCTTGGTAAGAAAATCATCCGCTCCCAGTTGCATGGCCGTATCATAATTTTCCTTATCACCATAAGCCGTTATCATCATTACTACAGGTGGTGGCTTGTGGTACTTTTGTTTGATTTGCTCAAGCAATTGCAAACCACTCATGCCGGGCATGTTGATATCCGATAAGATCAATACAGCTTCATGTTCATGCTGGTTAAGATAAACCAGTGCGTCTTCACCGGAGAAAGCAAATACAAATTCCATCTGCCCATCCCTGATCTCTTTTCTGAATCGTTGCTCAAAAAGCGTTTTTACATCGTGTTCGTCGTCGACTACTAAAATTTTCATTTTATGAATTTAAGGTTTATACATGTAAAATGACAATGAATTCTGACCCTTCACCTTCCCGGGTTTCTACTTTCAATTCACCGCCGTGTCCTTTGGTAACAATATCATAACTCATACTCAATCCCAGGCCAGTTCCCTGCCCGGTGGGCTTGGTAGTAAAGAAAGGTTGAAAGATTTTATCCAGTACTTTTTGCGGAATGCCGTTGCCATTGTCCTTAACCTTAACCTCAACCTTTCCCCGTCTGTCCGGGTCATCCGGGCGGGCATTTAATTTCTTTGTACTTACTGAAACTGTTGGCTCATAACCTTCAATTCCTGATTTTTTTTTCTCATCCACCACATAAAATGCATTGGTAATTAAATTCAAAATAACTCTTCCCATATCCTGGGGGATGATATTGATGTTGCCAATACTCTCATCAAAATCTGTTTTCATTGTTGCATTGAAGGATTTATCCTTTGCCCGTAAACCATGATAGGAGAGGCGCAGATATTCATCTGCCAGCGCATTAATATCTGTGGGTTCTTTAACACCACTGCTGCTGCGGCTGTGCTGGAGCATTCCTTTTACAATGGCATCGGCACGTTTGCCGTGATGGTTTATTTTTTCTTCATTTGCAATTACATTATCAACTAAAGCATTTACTTCATCCACATTTCCTTTCTTAATTTCATCTTTCATCTCCACTAGTAATTCCTTATTTACTTCCGAAAAATTATTAACAAAGTTCAACGGGTTCTGAATTTCATGTGCAATGCCGGCGGTGAGTTCACCAAGGCTTGCCATTTTTTCGGATTGGATGAGTTGGGATTGGGTGGATTTTAAATTGGCAAGTGTAGTTTCTAAAACTTTATTAGCCCTTTGTTTTGACTTAAAACGATAATAAACTACCGCCGCCAATAACAAAACTAAGGCGGCTATACCGAAGGAGAAATTCTTAGTAAGAGCAGCAATTTTATTTTTGCCTTGTAATTTTGTGATGGACAGTTCTTTTTCATTCATCTGCTGCTCGGTTTCAAAACTCAAGGAACCAAATTTGCTTTGGTCGGCCTTTAAACTATCCTGTAACGAAATAAAGGATTTATAGGCTTCATTGGCTTTTTCATGTTTACCTGTTTGTGCATATAGTTCTGCCAGCAGTTTATAATCCCTTAATACAAATAGCCGCTGGGTTTTTAACCTCCGTATATCTTTTGTCAGTAATGCAATGGCCTCGTCAATCCTGTTTTGTTTTATCCTGAGCAATGCTAAATAATAATCGGGTGCAATTGTTCCGGGCCTTGCATCTGCCTGTATCTTGTTTTCTTCAATCAGTTGCCAGCATTGCTTTAATATAGTATTAGCATCATCCAATGACCCTGTTTTTATTTTATACAAGGCTTGTATCTGTAATGCAAAGGCAATAAATTCGGGTTCTTTCAGGCTTTCTTTATGGTTTAATGTCAGGTTTATATAATACATAACACTGTCTAACTGACCCGACAGGATTTTGGCCTGGGCGATAGTTACCGGTGTAGTTTGAATACTTTTTGTATTAACCCGGTTATCTTCATTGAATTTAATCCTGGTATACGCTATTGCTTCATGATAATCTCCCTTTTGCATTAAGTAAATACCAATAATGGAAATATTATTGAAACGTTGGTTTCTCCCAATCGGGTTTTTAAACGGGGTATATCTGCTATCCATATTTTCATCGGCTGCCATATAACTTACCGATTTTTTCATGTTGTAGATCGACTGGTCAAGTAATCCTATATTTCTGTAAAAACCAGCCAAAACATAATAGCAATCGGCCAGTCCGGCAGAATCATTTTTTAGTTTGTACGCTCTTAATTTTTCATTGTAATACTGAAATCCTTCTTTGAGCATATTTGAATTTCGATAAGGCAACCTTAATTGCTTAAAAAAAGCGCTGATGATAAATGAAACGTCAGGGGTTTTACTTCTCTTAAGCGCTTCTAACTGGTACTTACCATAGGCTAACGATTTATTTTTATCTGTAGCAATCAAACTATTCAGTATACTGTATTTTATCCTGTAACTCCAATATTCATCACTGCCATTGGTAAATCCATTACCTGCTTTTTCTAATATAGCTATTGTCGTATCATTTAATAAAGTTCGCTCAATCAGGCTCGTAACCGCAGAAAACCGAGTGGTATCAATTACTTTTTTAGTTTTGCTTTGTTCCAACATTTGAACAATAGAATCAATGCGTGTTTGCTGTGCATACAAGAGACCGGATAATAAACACACAGAAAATGTTAACAGCAATTGTAGAACAGTTTTTTTCTTGGTCATAATAATATTTTAAGCCGGTAATTGCATAATAAATGTGCTTCCTTCTCCCTCTTTTGTTTCAACCTTTAATTCCCCGCCATGTGCTTTTACAATATCGTAGCTTAATGATAAACCCAAGCCTGTTCCTTGCCCGGTGGGCTTGGTGGTAAAGAATGGTTGAAAAATTTTATCCAATACTTTTTGGGGAATGCCGTTGCCGTTGTCT
>JANOUJ010000167.1:0-4025 GCA_031416815.1 Chitinophagaceae bacterium | reverse complement strand
TCGGTTTACATATTTTAAAAAATTATTTTAAACACAAAAAAGACTAGTTATGCCTTGTGGTAAAAAGAGAAAACGTCATAAAATTGCAACACACAAGCGTAAAAAACGTTTAAGAAAGAACCGTCATAAGAAGAAATAATTGTTCTTACCGGTACTTGGAAGCCTCATCCAGGTGTGATTTACATGCATATACTTAACCTATGTCGGTTGTTATTGTGTGCATGTATCTTTTGTTTTTAACGACATAAATGGTCTTGCCAAAAAAATACGATTGACCAAGGAACTTATTATTAATTCTGCGCCGCAGGGAGTTGAAATTGCCCTGTTGGAGGATAAAAAACTAGTAGAGCTGCACAGCGAAAAAGCTGATGCCAGCTTTGGCGTAGGCGATCTGTACCTTGGAAAGGTTAAAAAACTTATTCCGGGACTAAATGCTGCCTTTATTGATGTAGGTTTTGAAAAAGACGCTTTTCTCCACTATACCGACCTCAGTCCATATGTTCGTTCTATCCTAAAATTCACCCACGAATCTATTCATGATAAATCTGAGAATGGATTTGATTTTTCCAAATTTAAAGTGGAACCGGAGATTGTAAAGACGGGCAAAATTGCCGAGGTGATGAATGGTAAACCCAATGTACTGGTTCAGATCTTAAAAGAACCCATTGCTGCCAAAGGCCCAAGGTTAAGTTGCGAGCTTTCTTTACCAGGCCGTTTTGTGGTTGTTACCCCGTTTAACGATATCATCGCTATCTCCAGGAAGATTCATTCATCCGACGAAAGAAAAAGATTACACAAGATCATAGAAGCCATTAAGCCGAAAAACCTGGGTGTAATTGTAAGAACTGCGGCAGAGGGAAAACATACAGCTGAATTACACGAAGACCTGTTAAGTCTTATCGCAACCTGGAAAACCATTCAAACCAACTTGAAAGGTGCCACACCCCCAACAAAAATTTTGAGTGAACAGGGAAAAACAACCAGTATCCTTAGAGATTTGCTGAACGAAGATTTTAATAAGATCGTTGTTAATGATAAGAATATTTACGGCGATGCAAAAACCTATATACAACGTATTGCACCCGATAAAGCAGATATTGTTTCTTATTACAACAACGGCTCTCCCATTTTTGATAGTTTTGGAATTACCAAGCAGGTAAAAGCTGCTTTTGGAAAAACGGTCAATTTGCCTAGCGGCGCTTATTTAATTGTAGAACACACTGAAGCATTGCACGTAATTGATGTGAACAGTGGTTACAAAAGCGTGAGCAATAACCAGGAACAAAATGCGCTGGAAACCAACCTGGAAGCTGCTGAAGAGATCGCAAGGCAAATGCGCCTGAGGGACCTCGGAGGTATTATTGTTGTTGACTTCATTGACATGAAGTTAATGGAAAATAAAAAAAAGCTGGCTGATGCGATGGATGGTTTTATGCGTCCTGACAGGGCAAAACATGCTGTACTAGCTATCAGTAAATTCGGTTTAATGCAAATTACCCGGCAGCGTATGAAGCCGGAAATGAATATTAATACCACTGAAGTTTGCCCAAGTTGCTACGGTACGGGAAAGATTTCATCAACGCTCATTTTAGAGGACGAGATAGAAAAGAACCTGAGTTATCTCATCATGCAAAAGCATACGGGTTTAACGATAGAGATACACCCCATCTTACACGCTTATCTCACCAAAGGAATATTCTTTTCCAAATTGGGTAAATGGCGTCGCAAATACAAACAACGAATTAAGTTAAAGGCCAACAGCAATTATCACCTCACTGAATTTCATTTTTTTGATGATAGTGATGAGGAGATAAAACTCTAATCAGATCCGCACATTTTTACCGAACATTTTACCTAACTCCTCCGAGGTAATGGTATTAAATTCCACTACTATTTTCTTATTTCTGCCAATAATAAAATCTTCTTTCCCGTGGTAAATCTCACCCTTGTTTTTTGCAAATGCCACCAATGTTACTGCTTCCCCAACGGGTAAATTCTGCAGCATCACTTTTGTTTCGGAAGTAAACTTTATTTTATTATTGATAAGCCCATTAAATGATTTGAAGATTATGAAATATTCTATCTGGCTGTAATTAAGCGTTATCGGTATATCAAGTTCTGTATCTGCGGACCCCTTATTTTTATAAAACCGGTCGCAGTTTATCCAGCCTAATGTTCCGATGGTTGCCGGCGCATAATATTTTTTTAACTGGCTGGTTATATCTTTTTGACTTTGCTCCTCCACCATATACTGATATTCCGCATTTGCTTTTTCCATTAATTCTTTTTCCCTGCATAGTTCTTCCTCAGAAATTAACCTGTATTGTCTTCCATACCTGTAAGCTGAATCCCTGCGCTCATTGTAAGAATAAACTATATTGCTGCCTCCATACCAATTATAATACAAAGTGTCGATAAATTTATCAATTCCTCTTTTCTTAAACTCGACAACCATATCACTCAGGGTCATTAATTTGTCCATGAAATAAACTTTTGCATCAAGCTTATTAAAAAGGTGATACTTGCTTTTTAATGCTGGTTTCGTAAATACAGGTATGCCGCCGGATGATGATGTATTGAAGCCTATTGTTTCAAACGCTGGCTCCAGTTTATCATTTGCCTTTACCCAGTTCATTGAACCAACACTGTCCCGTTCGCCATAGAACAATTCCATTTCCCCTTCTGCCAATACCGGAAAATCAACCGATAAACTGCGGCCTTCCTTCAACCGGATCTGTTGTCCGTTACTTTCCATCCCGATAAAATAACTGCCTCCAGATGCAAGCAACCGGCCATTGCTTACAGTGGCTGCATTGCTTTTAAACAGATCGCTGCTTGTTGTTAATTCAATAATGCTCACATCAATTTTCCCTTCAACCGGTGTACCGTCTTCCAGCTCAAGTGCAGCAGGATTAATGGTAACCCTTAGCCCTTTACCAGCAGTAACCACAGATATCTTTTTTCCCGGCACCGTAAATTTTTGGGTTACACTATTATCAAAGCGTGTATTATTATCACGGATATCGAAAAAATTGTCTGGCAAGACATAAACAGTATCATTTGTAAGTAATAAATTTTCCGCAGCGGCAATACTGTTTTTCCTTTTTTTACTGTTACAGGAAAATAAAAGGCATGCAGTGATTGTGCATGCAAATGCATTTCGTAGCGTTGACATGGTTTGGCGTTTTGTTGGTTAAGTAAATTGGGGTAATGACGGAACGCCCGAAATAAAACTATGATATACGAGGGAGCATAAAAAAATGTTAAACGAAAAATGTTGTAGGTTTTGAATCTAGAAATTGAGTTGCCTCAGTGCCTAAAATGTTGAAGGAACGTCAGCAATCACATAATTGAGTTTTATTTTTTTTCTCCTTTATTAGAACATAAAAAAACAGCTTAATTAAGCTGGTCTTTTTTATGCGAATTATTTTATTCTGTTTATTGATTAGCCGCTTTTCGTGCCTTTGCCCGGTCTACTCTTCCTGTTTTTTGGTCTGTTTTCCTCCCTATTAAATAACCAGCACCGGCGCCGATCACCGAACCAATTATCGCTCCTGCACCCCTATTGTCTTTATTAACAATAGCACCTGTTATAGCACCGGTACCAGCACCAACGATTGTACCCTTTGCAGCATGGCTTAAGCCTTTATCTTGTGGTAGGGCTGCAGATTTATTTGAATTTACCTGTGAATAATCCTTAGTCGTATTCGTGTTACTGGCAGCATTTGTTCCGGCAGTACTTTGTTTTCTGGCATTAACTGATTTGTTTGCCACAGTACCTTCACTAATTACATATTTACCACCAACGTTTGTTAAAGCATTGCTTTTATGCAAGCCGGTAGTGTCAACTAAAACCATATTCTTATTTTCGGAATCGGTTGTCGATCTTTTGCAAGCAGTAAAAATTACGGCTATTGCAACAATTGCTAATGTCTTTTTCATATCTTTTTGTTTTTTAATTTACTTGTTGGTTATCAAATTATACTTCACACCATTACAAAATCATGCCAACAAAAGGTTTTCCA
>JANOUJ010000166.1:0-4424 GCA_031416815.1 Chitinophagaceae bacterium | reverse complement strand
TTTATTTCTCTCCAACGCCTTTCTCCTTCATCAATTTATAGATTTCGGCCGGCTCTACCGGTGATTGTGGTGTAAGATTTTCAGCGCCCGTTGCAGTTATTACAATGGTATCTTCCAGCCGTATGTGAATCTTTTTTTCCTTGTCTTCTAAAATGGGTTCTACATTAAATACTACGCCTTCTACAAAAGGTTTATCATAACTGCCCACATCATGAACAGCCATGCCTACAAAGTGGCCAATGCCACCAACCCAATTCTTTTCGTAACCATTTTTGATGTAAATGTCTTTGCCAATTTTTTTCAGATCGTTTACAGTAACACCCGGCTTCATGGCCCTGATAATTTCTTCACGGGCTTCTTTAACGCAATTGTACATTTTTAATTGATCGCCGGTAAACTCGCCCTGCACCGGCCAGGTTCTGGTAATATCGGTAACATAATAGTTCAGGTCGGGAGCATAATCAATAAGCAAAACTGTTCCTTGTTCAAGTATATGATTGTTGGCATTGTAGTGCCATATCAATCCCCTGTCGCCGGCTGCGGCAATAGGGTAATATGC
This sequence comes from Chitinophagaceae bacterium, assembly GCA_031416815.1. Taxonomy (GTDB): domain Bacteria; phylum Bacteroidota; class Bacteroidia; order Chitinophagales; family Chitinophagaceae; genus Ferruginibacter. The sequence continues at coordinate 3,865 of JANOUJ010000166.1, read as the reverse complement.
AGGTCCCATTGAGCCCATGTCCTCATAAATAAAATTACAGGCGGCTACGGTTTGATATTCATAAATACCAGGCCTGGTAACTTTAATAGCTTCGTTAATACCCAGGCAGCCAATGCGGCCACATTCTCTTAAAACCGCAATTTCCTTTTTGTCTTTTACCCAACGCATATCATCTAAAATCAGCGTAATATCTTTTATAGTGGTTGATGGAAAACGCTCTTTGATCTTGTTGTAAAAATTTACTTCTTTGGATATGCGGCCGTCCCATGGGTCATTCAGGTGGTTGGTTCTGGTTAACATACAGCGGTCACGGCTCATTTCGGCCGTTTCTTGCGGAGATGACTGAAGGTAAAAAGTTTGTCCTGTGGATGCATACCTGTTAAGCATGGCTGTAAAATTTGTTTTGGAAACCACATTTGTGAATTTGTAGAGCTTTGCTGCATCATCACCTGCTTTAATTACAGCTTCTGTCTTAATATCTTTTGAAATATTATCGGGTACCAGTAAAATTGATTCTTTGCTTTTACCATTGATGATCAAAACGGCATCAGGTATCTCTACACCAGTGAGGTAATAAAAATTATTATCCTGCCTGAATTTGGCATACCCTTCGGGCAACTCTGCTGCCTGTAAGATCAGAATACCATCACCTATTTGCGCCATTACCCTGTTGCGTCTCACTTCAAAATCTTCAGGACTAAAATATTTCCACATGGTCTGGGATATCACTGTTTGAGAAAACAGCAGGCCAACAACAATGTAAATCAGTTTGATCTTTTTCATAAGCAGAAGTGGTATTATAATTATTAATAACGATGGTAAAGGCAAGTCTAAAAATAAATTAAAAAAACCGCAGCACATTATTATTTTAATGGCATATGGATGAGCGGCCGCATTAATCCTGTGTTTGCAGTTGCCTTATTTTTTTATTCATCACATAAAACCAAAGCGGCGGTACCAATGCAAGTATCATACTACCAGGATAACCGGTTGGTAATTGCGGGGCTTCTTCATGATGTTTTAGCACCTGGTATTTTCTGCTGGCTAAATAATGATGATCGCTGTGGCGGCTCAGTTCAAACAGCATCAACCGGCCCAATATGTGGTTACTGTTCCAACTATGTTGTGGCATGGCCCGTTCGTAATTGCCATCGGGCTTTTGTTTGCGTTGCAAGCCGTAATGTTCTATATAATTCACGGTTTCAAGCAATAAAAAACCAATAGTAGCAGCGGCTAAAAAATAAAGTGTTACCTGCCAGCCAAAGAAAAAGAAAATGGCAGCAACAAACAAGAATTGTATTACCTGTGCCTGCAGCATTTCGTTATTCCAATGAATGATCGGTAAATTTTGTTTTTTCATTTCTGCATTTGCAATTTTCCAGGCAGAGAGATATGAAAGAAATACTGTGCGAAAATAGAATGTAAAAACTGGTTCGTTATACCGGGCAGAACTGGGGTCGTGTGGTGTTGCTACATTTTTATGATGACCCTTATTGTGCTCAATAAAAAAATGCATGTACAAAGATGTAAGCAAAAGCGCTTTGGCAAAAACCTGTTCGTACCTGTTCACCCGGTGCCCCAACTCATGTGCCACATTAATACCAAACGTACCACAGAGCAGCCCCATGCTAAAAATGCGCCCAACGGTTTCCCAACCTAACAGGTCATCATTTTTCATGGAAGTTAAAAACAGGTACAATGCAGCAAACTGTAAAATTACAATTCCATAAAGCAGGTAATCATATACCCGATCATTTTTCGCCAGTTCCTCTTCCGCAGCCCCCAGGTTTTTTTTATCAGGGTCAATGAAAAGTTCAGCCAGCGGCATCAATATCCAGGCATACATCATAGGAATCCAGGTTATCCACCCGCTGCCTGTAAAAGCCAGCCAGGCTAACAAATAAACCAGTAAAGGCGATAAATATTTAAATGCTCTTACCCGCATGCGTGTAATGTACAAAAAAGAAGCCTGGTACTTAAGGAAAAACATGTGAATAATATAAGTTCCGTAATAAGTTATATAACTTCTGGCCTTTTAAAATACTGAACTTTGACTAAGTAAATTAACTGGCAGGATGCATAAAACATCCAGCCGATAAAATAATGTTTTATGCCAGATCCATTAAAGAAAAGCGACATTCAGAAAAACTCCGATCCGCATATTGACCAGGACTTTCCTGGCTATCCTCATCTTCCTGCTGATAAAAAAAGCATTACGCCTGTTTCAGGAGCCGAAAAAAAGCTGGCCGGTGCTGTAAAAAAGAAATCAAAGAAAGTATATGGCAATTAGCAGGTTTTGGATAAAACTATAAAAAGAAGCAGCATTTACATATTACTTGGCACAATAATTTCTTGTTTACCGGAAAAGCCTGCACTGAACAGTATAACACCTGCTTTCAGTGAAAAATATTACCAGACCAGGGATGCCAGATGTCTTATAAAAGAATAATAAAAAAGACGGGTAAGATCGTATTATATATACTCCTGAGTGTGTTCGTATTGGTATGCCTTCTTTTTATTTTTATAAATACCTCAGCCGGAAAAAAAGCGGTTAAAAATAAAGTACAATCTTACCTGAAGGAGAAATTAAAGACCAACGTTGTGATCGGCTCCATTAATTACCGTTTGCCCAATTCAATAGAGTTAAATAATATTTATGTAGAAGATCAAAAGAAGGACACGCTTCTTTATGGTGAAAAGATATTTGTGGAAGTAAGCATGCTTAAGTTGATATGGGGAAATACCGATGTTCAGAAAGTAGCGCTAAAAAATGTTTTTCTTAATGTTTACCGGGGCGAAAAAGATTCGTCATTTAATTACCAGTTTGTTATTACCGCCTTTGGAGGGCCTAAATCAACAACACCTGTTACCAGAGATACGACGGCCTTAAAAATAAACCTCGACAGGTTACTCCTCGATAATGTTGGTTTACATTTTAAAGATAAGAACGGCGGAACAGATTTTGATGCCAGCATAAAAAACCTGGATGCGGTTTTTAATAAATTTCAACCAGACCGTGTAGATTTTGGTTTAAACGATTTTGAAGCATCCGGTGTGAATTTCTATATGCGTACCTATAAAGAAAAGGTAATTAAACCTTATCTGCCTGTTCCTGCCGATAAGATCAGCCAGCCGGGTTATGGGTTAAACATATCCAGCACCGATTTTAATGTGAGGGATATTGATGTTTTTATTGAGAATACCATCTCGGGCATGTATTACACAAATAAAGTAACACACCTGCGCTTAGGCAAAGCACAGTTTAATTTATCGCAGTCTAAAGCCACAGTAGATGAACTGTTGCTCGATAGCTCTACGTTTCAATATATAAATCCCAAGGCAATTGCCAGTACCGGCCCAAAGGAATTACCAGGAGATGTAACCCCGATGCCGTGGCAAATAACTGCCAAAGAGGTTTCGCTTAATAACAACCATATCCGGTTTGATGATAACAACCTTCCTAAAAAAGAAGGTTTTGATTTTGGTCATTTTAATCTATCAAAGCTCACAACAAATATTTCAGGCGTAGTTTATTCAGTGAATAGAACCGAAGCCCTGGTAACGCAACTTACATTTAAAGATACCAGTGGTTTGGCTTTGGATACAACTCATGTAAAGTTTTTAATGACAGACTCTATTTTCTCTGCCCAGGAATTATACGTAAAAACGCCGCAAAGTCTTTTGCAGGATTTTATGGAAATAAAATTTGACAGCCTTGCCGGCATAACTAAATATCCCCGCAACAGTTTGATCGCTGCAACCTTAAGAAATTCAACGATCGCATTTAACGACTTGTACCTGTTGGTTCCTGAATTAAAAAGATCTTTTCCGCCCGGGCAGTTTGCCAACAACCTTGTTCGTTTTA
>JANOUJ010000165.1:0-9709 GCA_031416815.1 Chitinophagaceae bacterium | reverse complement strand
AATATATTTTGAAGCACCCCTGAATGAACAAACCATTAACCTTGCCAACGGGTGTAATGCTGTTTGTGTATTTGTAAATGATAAGTTGAATGAACCGGTATTAAAAGCGTTGTCAATATTGGGAGTAAAACTGGCAGCACTTCGGTGTGCCGGTTTTAATCATGTTGATCTTGCTGCTGCAAAAGAAAATAACGTTGCTGTAGTAAGGGTACCGGCTTATTCGCCACATGCAGTTGCAGAACATGCCGTTGCGCTGATATTAACCCTTGACCGAAAAACACATAAGGCATATAACCGGGTAAAGGAGGGTAATTTTTCGCTGGAAAGGCTGACAGGTTTTGATTTGAATGGAAAAACGGTTGGCGTTATTGGTACCGGCAAAATAGGAAAAGTGTTTTGCAATATAATGAACGGTTTCGGTTGCAAAGTTTTGGCATTTGATCTTATAGCGGATAAAAGTATGGAAGCCGCAGGCGTTAACTACCTGCCACTAACCGATGTATTGGAACAGGCAGACATCATTTCACTGCATTGCCCGTTAAATGAACAGACCAGGCATATTATTAATGCCCAAACTATTGCGATGATGAAGGAAGGTGTAATGCTGATTAATACCAGCCGTGGGGCACTCATCAACACTCCAGATGCTATTAAAGCATTAAAAAAAGGGCGTATTGGTTATTTGGGACTGGATGTATATGAACAGGAAGAAACACTGTTCTTCAACGACCTCTCCGAAAATATTATCCAGGATGATGACATTATGCGGTTATTAAGTTTCCCCAATGTGCTTATCACATCTCACCAGGGATTTTTTACTGAAGAAGCATTGGTGCAAATAGCACAAATCACCATGCAAAACTTAAGCGATTTTGAAGCCGGCCGGCAACTGGTTAATGCGGTAGTTTGAAATTGTGATCTTAAAACTACACTACACTCCTTAATGAAAGCTCAATAGAATTACCACTTTTGAATGGAGTCGTCCTTCCCTGGATAAACTCTGCCACTTCAGCCCAATCAAAGATTAACAGCTGACCATCAAAAAAAATCCCTTTTTTTAAAAAAACACCGTAATATTGCATCAGAATCAGGCTGAGGAGCGTCTTTCAACCAAATACTTTATCAGCGGTTTAAATCCATCAATATAAATTCTCTCCCGATAACTATCGGGAACAATTTTCAAACTTAAGACCGGTTTTTTGAAGAAAATCATTTTTCATTTTTTATGTACGACATTTCACAACTGAACGAGCTGCTCGTTCCTGAGTTGCAGGATATTGCAGAGCAATACAACATCTCCAACGCAAAAAAACTAGTCAGGCAGGAACTTATTGATAAGATACTGGAAATACAATCTACTATGAGCACAGAAAAAAAGAATCCCGATAGCAATCGGGACGAAAAGCCAAAGCGGAAGCGGATCGTAAAGTCTGCCGAAACAGGAGCGCCCGAACCGGTTGCTGCTCCAAAACCTAAAAAGCCCGATGCAGAAAAAAAACCTGTGAAAAAACAGGTGGAAGAGGAAGAGGAAGAAATGGATGTACAGCCCATTACTGACCAGGAAAGCACCATTCCCGCTGCCATTGCACAAATGCTTGCTGCAGAAGATGAGCAGGACCAGGCTCCTGAAAATATGAATGATAATGATGAAGAGCAGTCGCAGGCTCCTGCAAAACAATACAATCAAACAAGGCAACAACCTGTTTTTAATATTGAGTTTGATGGCGTGATATTGGGGGAAGGCGTTTTGGAAATGATGGCCGATGGTTATGGCTTTTTAAGAAGCAGTGATTATAATTATCTATCATCTCCTGATGATATTTATGTTTCGCCAAGCCAGATAAAATTATTTGGATTAAAAACTGGTGATACTGTTTACGGAAGTGTTCGTCCGCCAAAAGAAGGTGAAAAATATTTTGCTTTGTTAAAGGTAGAAACCATCAATGGTAAATCACCGGAAGAAGTAAGGGACCGTGTACCTTTTGATTATTTAACGCCACTATTTCCTTTTGAAAAATTAAATCTTACAACCAAGGCGGATAATTACAGCACCCGTATCATGGATCTGTTTACGCCCATTGGTAAAGGACAACGTGGACTGATCGTTGCCCAACCAAAAACGGGTAAAACCATGTTGCTGAAAGAACTGGCCAATGCCATTGCAGAAAATCACCCGGATTGTTACCTGATGATCGTACTGGTGGATGAAAGGCCGGAAGAGGTTACAGATATGGAACGCAGCGTAAAAGCAGAAGTTATTGCTTCAACATTTGACGAGCCTGCCGAAAAGCATGTTCGTGTTAGTACTATGGCTTTGCAAAAAGCAAAACGTTTGGTTGAGTGCGGTCATGATGTAGTGATACTGCTTGATTCCATCACCCGTTTGGCAAGGGCCCATAATACTGTTGCTCCATCAAGCGGTAAGGTATTGAGTGGTGGTGTGGAAGCAAATGCCATGCAAAAGCCAAAACAGTTTTTTGGTGCGGCACGTAAAATTGAAAATGGCGGATCATTAACCATCATTGCAACTGCACTGGTTGATACCGGCAGTAAAATGGATGAGGTGATCTTTGAGGAATTTAAGGGAACCGGTAACATGGAATTGCAACTGGAGCGTAAATTATCGAACCGAAGAATTTATCCTGCTATTGATATTGTGGCTTCATCTACCAGGCGTGATGACCTGTTACTGGATAAAGATACTTTCCAGCGCATGTGGGTTTTGCGTAAGCATATGGCCGATATGAACCCTGAAGAAGCTATTAACACGTTGTTGAAGAACATGAAAGGAACAAAAGATAATGCTGAGTTTTTGACTTCAATGAATGGATAAGAATTAGAAAATAAAAATTCAAAAGTAAAAATTTAAGCCGCTGATTTATTAGCGGCTTTTTTCTTTATGTAACTTAGTGCCTTGGTGCCTTTGTGGTAAATAAAATGGCGATACAAAAAATAACCATAGAAGAATTCTTAAAACTTGCTAAGCAATATCCTGTATTGGATGTTCGCAGCCCGGGAGAATATGCTCATGCACATATACCAACATCACACAGCCTGCCTTTATTTACTGATGAAGAAAGAAAGCAGGTTGGTACCGTTTACAAACAACAAAGCCGTGAAGCAGCAATAAAGATCGGTCTTGATCATTTTGGTGTGAAGATGAGGAAGATGGTGGAGGAGGTTGAAGTTATAATAAGCAATAGGCAATTGGCAATAGGCAAAAATGAAGAAGCAAATAATTATGATGCACCATTGCCTATTGTCAATTGCCTATTGGTTCATTGCTGGCGAGGCGGCATGCGCAGCGCTGCAGTAGCCTGGTTGCTTGATCTATACGGCTATAAGGCTTATTTACTTGTGGGGGGTTATAAGGCTTACCGTAAATGGGTACGCTCGCAATTTGAAAAAGCGTACAACTTTAATATTATTGGAGGATATACCGGCAGCGGAAAAACTTTGTTGATACATGAGTTAATAAAAGAAAATAAAATGGTGATAGACCTGGAAGGATTGGCTAAACATAAGGGCTCAGCATTTGGCGCCATTGAGCATATGCCGCAGCCGGGGCAGGAAATGTTTGAGAATTCCTTAGCCCACGCCCTGTCAGATACTGGATACAAGATACTGGATGAGAGCGCCCAAAATCAAGCATCAAGTATCCAGGATTCAGCATCGGTCATCTACATCGAAGACGAAAGTCAACGCATTGGCAACCTGCAAATACCCATGCCGCTTTGGGACAGCATGCGTAAAGCCCCGGTCTTTTTTTTGGACATACCTTTTGAAGATAGATTGGAATATATTACAGAAGAATATGGAAAACAGGAAAAGGAAACCTTAAAAAATTCTATTCTCCGTATTCAAAAAAGGTTAGGCGGACTGGAAACAAAAAATGCTGTTAACTTTTTGGAAGAAGGCAATTATAAAGCATGTTTCCGCATTTTACTTACCTATTACGACAAGTGGTATCATAAGGGCCTGTACAACCGTGAAAATATCTCTGCTCTTTTAAATAAAATACCCTGCACCTGCGTTGATACACAGATCAACACTCAAAAACTGTTATCATGCAATCTTGTAAGCACTATATAGGCCTTTGTTTTGCGTTGTTTTTTTGTACAACTTCATTTTCTCAATCTGCGCCCGCTGATATGACGGGTTTATGGACGGGATTGATGTTTAACGATACCACTGAATTAAATTACCGCTACGAAATTGCCATCAGCGAAAAGAAAGGGAAACTGATCGGATACTCTCAAACCTTTTTTATATTAGACGGCCAGGAATATTATGGAGTTAAAAAAATCAGGATCACCATTGACGGTGATAAAGTAATTACACAGGATATAAAACTGATAGAAAATAACTACCCTATTAAACCCCCCAAGGGTGTTTATGTAGTAAATGTCTTGAATTTTGAAAGGAAAAATGATGTGATGATGTTAAGTGGTATGTTTGAAACCAACCGCACACGGGAATATGCGCCAGCTACGGGCTATATTCATATAGAAAGAAAGGTTGACGTAAAAGAATCTCCTTTGGTGAAGCAACTGGAAAAAATGGGACTGGTAGGCGACCTTTCCTTTGTGCCGGTGGAAAAGCCCGGCGAGCCAACAGTTGTAAAAACTGAAACTGTAAAAGAAGTGCCGGTCGCAAAAGCACAACCAGTTGAAAGGGAAAAGCAGGCTGTAGTTAAAGTTGCAAAAACAAAACCAGTTAAAGAAAAAGAAGTTGCCAAAGAAAAAGTTGTAAAAACAAAAGAACCTGCGGTAATAAAAGAAGAGGTTGTAAAGAAAGAACCAGAAATAAAAACAACGCTGGTAACCAAACCCAAACAAGCCGCTGCAGATATTAACGGAAGGGTTATTGAAACGATACGATCGGTTAATTATTCATCAGACAGTTTAGTGATCAGTTTGTACGACAATGGCGAAGTGGACGGCGATACGGTAAGTGTATTAATGAACGGCAATGTAATTATGCCGCTGGTTGGTTTAAGTACCAACCCTGTTCGTAAAACAATTTATACAAAAGATATTACCGACAGCATACAAATTGTGATGTATGCCGAAAACCTGGGAAGCCTGCCGCCCAACACGGGTTTATTGATTGTGTATGATGGTAAAGACCGGTATGAGATACGTTTTAGCGGCGATCTGAAAAAGAATGCAGCGATCGTGTTTAAGAGAAAAGGAGGCCCCCTCTAACTCCTCCAAGGGGGAGGACATTGCGAAGATTTAGCGAATGAAATAAATTAATTGCATGGAAAATAACTCTATCGATTCTAAGGCTGCAAAAGCCCCTCCTTTGGAGGGGTTTGGGGAGGCTAAGTTAACACAATTCTCACGTGGTGCCGGCTGTGGGTGTAAGATAGCTCCTAAAGTACTTGACGAAATTTTAAAAACAAATATTACGGCTCCCGCCAATAGTGATTTACTTGTTGGCAACAGCAGCAAAGACGATGCTGCTGTGTACGACCTTGGTAATGGCACAGCATTAATTTCTACCACCGATTTTTTTATGCCCATTGTGGATGATGCTTTTGATTTTGGTTGCATAGCCAGCGCCAATGCCATCAGCGATGTATATGCCATGGGCGGAAAACCCTTGTTGGCTGTGGCTATCCTGGGATGGCCCGTGGATAAACTACCTCCACAACTGGCTCAAAAGGTTCTGGATGGCAGCCGTAAAATTTGTGAAGAAGCCGGCATTCCCTTAGCTGGCGGGCATAGCATTGATAGCGCCGAACCTATTTTTGGATTAGCTGTATCGGGATTGGTTGAAATAAAAAACCTGAAAAAAAACAATACAGCAAAAGCAGGCGATGTACTTTTTTTAACAAAGCCATTGGGTGTTGGAGTTTTGTCAACAGCACAAAAAAGAGGATTGATAAAAGATGAACACGTGGCAGTAATGATTAACCAAATGACACAATTAAATAAAGTTGGTGAAGCACTTGGTAAGATCGAAGGGGTTACAGCTATGACCGATGTTACAGGTTTTGGTTTGTTGGGGCATTTGATTGAAATGGCAGAAGGTTGCAATTGTTCCGCAGAGTTAAACTACGCGGCAGTGCCTGTCGCGGATGGAGTTAAGGAATATTTAGCCCAGCGTATTGTACCAGATGCAACCTACCGCAACTGGAACAGCTACAGCACCAAAACTGGTTTTGAAAAGGGAGTAAATGTGATGGAAGCATTTAATTTACTACCCGATCCTCAAACCAATGGGGGGTTGTTGATTGCTGTTGATAAAAATGCGGTTGAAGAAGTAAAAAAATTATTAAAAGAAAATGGACTGGAAAACTTTTCGGAGCCCATCGGTAAAATGACGGGTGTTTCAGAGAAAACTGTTTTTGTCAAACTATAGAACAACATCAGCTTTTAATTTAAAAAACTCATCGTAAACTTGTATTAAATAATTTGTATGAAAAAGATACTTTCCCTTCTTTGCTTTTTGGCTTTATCAATTCTTTCTTTTGCACAGGTTAATATGCAAACACTTGTAAAACCCGGCACAAAACTTATTTATGCCGTTGAAGCTGGAGAGCAGAAGTATGATTTTATCGTTACCGTAAAAATGCTGGTGCCTGCTTTGGTATTTGATTGGGAGATGACAAACGATAATAAGAGCAGCGGTACCATAAAACATACATCCTCTGCAATGATTGCGGGTAATACGATGTATAACTATTTTTCGCCCGGCGAAAAAACACTGGATGACAATACACTCAGTGTTTGGCTGAGCAAGAATACCTTTACCGGCCTTACCAAGGGAACGAAGAATGTAATGATAAGAATGAATACCAATGAAGCGCCTAAGAAAATGGGTGTTATTAAAGAAGATCTTGCCGAACTGAAGATAATTGTGAATGGAGAAAAAGAAACTGTTGAAGAATTTACCGCCAACGACTTGAATGCTGCAAATGCCCCCGCCGAAGAACAGGTATCTTTTACTTTTTCAAATTCACCCAAAATGCCAATTATCCTGCGGATGAAAAATGGCTTTTCTATTGCCTTGAAAGAGGTAAAAACAAAATAGAGTTAGCCCGTCAGCTTATCAATAATTGCCGCCAGTTTACGGTCCTTGTCTGTTACAATGTCTCCCGCATCATGTGTACTTAACCAGATCTCTACCTTGTTGTACGTGTTTTTCCAGGTAGGATGATGATCCATCTTTTCGGCAGCCATCGCAACCCTTGTCATAAAAGAAAATGCTTTTGAAAAATCCGCGAAGATAAATTCCTGGTATAATTTATTATCAATTTCTGGCCACATAATTTTGAGTATTTGATTAACTAATAAAAGTAACTTTTATAAAGCTCCGGTTCCCCCTTCAGGTTCCCTGCTAAGGGAACGAACGAAGTTCAGAGGGGGGCTAAAAGATAAGATGTTGTTTATGTTTTATTTTCTCATTCGTCATTTCGTTAACCAGTTGTACACCGGGCAAGGTTCGGATTGATTGTATCAATGCTTTCACGTCTTCCGCTGCAACCGGGTCACCTTTTATCAACCACAAAAAATCAAGGTGTTTGAATTCCGGCAAGAGGTATTCGCCATCGTGTTCATTGTTGTACAAATAATGTGTAAGACTAATGGCAGGCACCGCATATTCATAAATACTGAAAAAATATTTGCGTTGCTTTTTGGAAAGCTGTATCTCTATATCGTTATTAACCCGGAAATCGAGTCCCAGTAACTGATTAAGCTGCCAGCTGAACTGGTAATCTTTAATGGGCGCAACAATGCCAAGAAGTAAAGAATCTTCAAAAAATTCTTCGGCCAAAGCTTCATTGTCAATTTTTAATTTCATATCAATTTTAACCCAGACTCTCTTTGTAATGAAAATTTATGCGTAAAAGAAGACGTAATTAGATCTCCAACCGTTAATCTTTTTTTACGTGAATTTGTTATATGAAAGGGATTGTATAATAGCATCTCTCTACTTGCCGATCTGGAAAAAGGAAGAATCAATACAGAAAAAGGGAATAGCAATAATTTTAAAAGCAGTATCACGAAAAGTGGAGGAAATATATCTAATTCCTTTTCTGTCTGAAAATACTCAGTAAATTGGAGCTTACTCATATCTACATGAAAAGCCTGTGCAAATTTTTCAATCATTTCATAAGCATCATCACCGGTAATTCCCAAATCATCTTCAATAGTTTCTTTCGAACTTATGATTTCTCCAACCCCATAATTTTCTTCTAAAAAAAGTAAAACGTCCTTTCTACGTTGTTTTATCCACTTATATTTTAAACGAAGTTCTGATTGCATAAAAAACGCTAAAAAATTATATTAAAAATAATTTCCTCGGTACCTCTCTTCACAATAACTTTTGTGGCATCTCCCTTTTTAAATTTACCCAGGGTTTGCATGTAACCCTGCACATCGGGTATTTTATGATCGCCTATTTGTATGATTACATCGCCTGTTTTTAGTCCTGCTTTTTCTGCAACCTTTCCTTCACTAATACCATCTGCTCTAACACCGGTTCCGCTAAAAGTATAATCAGGCATTATTCCCATGCTCACACTAAAACTCCGCTTGCCCATTTGCTGTGCTTCACGGGTTTTGGTAAAAGCCAGTTTGCCTTTATCATTCGTTTTTTCAATTACATTGTAAATGTATTTTATCAGCATCAGCTCACCGGTATAATTTATTTTATCAGCATCATCACTGGGTTTGTGGTAATCGGAATGTGCACCGGTAAAGAAAAACAACACGGGTATATCTTTTCTGTAAAAAGAAGTATGGTCGCTGGGGCCTGTGCCACTACTGTCAAAATTTATTTTAAAATATTTATCTGTGGATGAAAGTTGCTGTCCCCATACCGGCGAAGTACCATAACCACCAATGGTAAATCCATGTGTACTGTCATTTAACCGGCCAACCATATCCATATTAATCATGTAATTGGTTTTTGCAAGATCAACAGCCGGGTGTTCCGTATAATATTTACTGCCAAACAATCCCAGCTCCTCGCCAGAGAAGGCAATAAAGAGATAATTGTTGTTTTTTAATTTCGAATTTTTGAGCTGCTTGCTTAATTCAATCAGTGCTGCGGTGCCACTTGCGTTGTCATCAGCACCATTGTGGATCATGGGTGCACCCGTATATAAAGAATTGTGATCTTCGCCATAACCTAAATGATCGTAATGAGCGCCCAATATGATGGTGTTGGATGCGCCATTGTCAATGTAACCAATCACATTATGCCCAACTTTCGTTTTATCGCCTATCGAAACTTCCAGTTTATAATCAACAAAACTCAATTCATCGCTTAAAAATCTTTTCCTCATTTCCTTACTTATAAAAAGCACAGGAATTTTAGCAGCTTCTGTTTTTGATTTCGGATCAAACTTCAGATCGTCTTTAATATCTGAGGTATTATAAATAAGCAGTGCAGCCGCTCCTTTGTTTGCAACTGTATTTACTTTTTTAACAATGGCACCCTCCAGGTCGAAATGCGGATTGTTTTTATTTTGCTCAAGCGTTTCTTTCAGATCCCAAAACCAAACCGATTCGCTTTGAGGTAGCGCCATGGCAGAAGATGAATTGACTGTTGCATTGGCACTAAAACTTAAAGGAAAATAATCAGTACCAGGCCTGAGGATAAAACCATTTATGTTGAGCAGTGTTGCCGGCTTTATTTCCCTGCCTTCATTTACTTCAAACTGCTGAATAAAAGTTCCATGCTCTCCTTTGGT
>JANOUJ010000164.1:0-1883 GCA_031416815.1 Chitinophagaceae bacterium | reverse complement strand
AATTCTTATTCCGTGGCAACTCCGAAAAATCATCCTTATCAACATCATAAGCTTTTTGAAGATTGACGAGGCCCAAAAAGCTATACCCGAATTTCCCTTTCTTCTGCGACACATAGCCTCCAATATTTGTCTGCCCGATATGCGATTGATTAAACAAAAGATCAGCTTCCAGTTTTTCTTTTGGCATTTTAGAAATAAAATTTACTACACCCGCAATGGCACCACCACCATACAAAGTAGAGGACGGGCCTTTTATTACTTCCACTTGCTTCAGGTCCAATGGTGGAATTTCAAGAATGCTCAGCCCGCTGGCAAAATTGCCGTAATTGGGATAGCCATCTTTTAAAAGCTGGGTGTATTTTCCATCAAGTCCTTGCACCCGTATGCTGGCATTACCGCTGGTAGCTGATGTTTGCTGCACCTGCAAGCCGGTACTCTCATGCAGCAGCATAGATACATTGGCCGGCCGCATGTTATTTTTTTCATCCAGTTCTTCTCCGTCAATGGTTTCAACCCTGGTGGGTGAGTTGGCAATGGTGCGGCTGGTACGGGTGGTTTGTACGATCACTTCTTCCATATCTTCTTCTGCCGCAGTTAAAAGAATAATGATGGTATTTTTATCTGCCGATGGAAAAATAAATTCTTTGGTTACCGTCTCGTATCCCGCAAAGCTGAAGGAAATGCTTTTCTTCCCGTTTGAAATATTAATTAACAACACTGTGCCGGTACTGTCGGCCGTGTTGCCATGGGCAGCATTATTTAAAATAACACTGGCACCGCTTAAAGGCTGAAGTGTTTTACTGTCTTTGATGATCGCCGTAATACTATTTTGTGCACCTGCACTATATACCGCTAGGGTTGCCACAAGCAACACAATTATTTTTTGCATTAAAATTATTTTAAAATAAGATGATCAGTTTGTTCTTTAATTAACTAACTCATCCTGGGCGGCTGCCATATATTTCCAAAATAATTGGAAGGGAGTGATACGTTATTGTAGAGAAACAAGCCTTTAGTTTTAGCCAAAGGCTTATCAATTGTAATTAATTGAGATTGAAAATTAACCGAAACAATATGCACACAACAGGTGCAGGTACAAAAACTACCGCAATCTTCTTCTTCATGATCTTGATCGCCCGTTTGTGAAGCCGAAATTTTAACCTCATCTGCACAGGTATCAGTTTCTGCACAGGCAAGGCCAGGCAAAACCAACAGGTACAAACTAAATATCAGAAACAGAATTTTCACAGGACAAAAATAATGGTTTTAGAAAAAATTTTCCGCACTAACTGAAAATATTAACACAACAAGGTTGCAATCAATGCTGATCACCTTACGGCATCCATTTTCTTATACATCAGTTCAACAACAGCCAGGTTCAGCTTAAGCCAGTTTCGTTCGCCCTTTGGCCAGTTGTATTGTTGGCTTAATAATTTATCGGCCAGTGCATAAGCCTGCATAGCCTGGCTTTTACTATAAAAACAATTGATCCAGTTCTCTTTCAGTTCTTCTTCCTTTTTTAAATAAATAGCACCGCCATACCATTTAAAGCAACTGGGCAATCCCCAAAAGGAAACTGTTTTATCATCCTTTGCCAATGCACTCCGATAAAACAAAATAAAAAAGTAAATATTTTCTTTCAGGCGTTTATGGATCATCGAATCAGTCTCTTTACTTTTTGGTTTGATGCGCCAACGGTTATTCTCTAAAAAATATGGTTCTTCATTTGCATTTTTATAGCGCTTGCCAGGTGCAATAAATTTTAAATTTGTAGCGCTGTTGATGCCAACATTCACAAGCGTCATTTCATCGTAAGCTATTTTTGCTATTTTATACACATCCTTGCCAACATCAATACTGTTATTGATGGTAATGGTTTTTGC
>JANOUJ010000163.1:0-6456 GCA_031416815.1 Chitinophagaceae bacterium | reverse complement strand
CCATCGCAAAAATTTATGCCATCTTCCTTTTACCAGCTGCATTATTGGGTGTTCCGGCACAGGTTATTGCTGTAATTGCGCCGCTTCATTTGTTTGCCCAGTTCTGGTATCATACCCAACACATTGGCAGGATGGGATTTTTAGAAAAGATCATTGTAACGCCCTCTCATCACCGGGTGCATCATGCTTTTAATAAAGAATATCTGGATAAGAACTTTGGACAAATATTTATTTTCTGGGACAGGTGGTTTGGTACTTTTCAGGAAGAACTGCCCAATGTTCCGCCTGTTTACGGCATCACTAGACCGGTACAAACCTGGAACCCGATCAGGATAAATTTTCAACACGTTTGGTTACTAATGCAGGATGCCTGGAGAACCAATAATTGGAAAGATAAATTTATGTTGTGGTTTAAGCCAACCGGTTATCGCCCTGCTGATGTTATGGAGAAGTATCCGGTATACAAAATTGATGATGTGTATCATTTTGAAAAATACGATACGCAAACTTCAACTGCGTTAAACGTTTGGTGTTGGATACAGATATTACTGATCCTGCTCTTTGTAAGTTATATGTTTGGTAACATCGCACTCATAAACGGGGTTGACACAAATTATATTTTCTGGTATGGTGGATTTTTGTTTTTAAGTGTGTATGCATTGACCGACCTGATGGACAGGAATGTTTCTGCCATCGTGTGGGAATTTATCAGGGGTAGCATTGGTTTCACTATTCTCTTTAATCAGAATGATTGGTTTGGAGCCGGTACTTATTTACCTGCTGCAAAATATATTGTTGGCGCTTATTTTATTGCCTCCATTATAATAACCGGCTGGTTTGTAGCCAAACATGCCAGGGAAGATGTGAAGATGGCTGCGGTTGTATAAATATTGTATAAGGGACTTACTCATCAATTAGTTTTTGGATCGCTTCTTTTTCAAGCAACCAGTTGTAACCTTCCAGTTTTGATCGTATTACTTCTCCTTTTTTATTAAGTAGATAAGTAGTTGGATAAACATGTATGCCCAGTGATGCTAACCCTTCGGCCGAAAATGCAAACAGGATGTTGCCCGTCGTAAAACGGCTTTGAAGCATGTTAATGCGGTTTGTATCTTCATCCGATATACATAAGATCTTAAGACCGGGCGAATTAACTGATGCCAGTAGTTCATTAAAGACATACATTTCCTGTATACAAGGCCCACACCAGGTTTGAAAAAATGACACAATAACAACGTTTCCTTTTAAGTTGTTGATGGTTGTTTTTGTGTTAGTACCGGTCAACAATAATTCACTGGCTTGAAATTTCATTTGTGGCGTAATGGTTTTACGCATGAACCACCTGACGCCCCAGGCAACTCCAATTATGATGAGTACACAAAAAATTATTCCGTTTAACTTGTTTTTCATTTCAGGGGCGATCTTTCTAATTGTTTTTGATTTTCTGACTGGTTAAATCTTTTTAGGAAGTAGTCCAATGCAATTTTAGCAACGGGATTTTTTACTTTCACGTAATTAAAGATCTGCTTTGGAAATGCACCCAGGTTTGCTTTAGCCTCTTTTGCAGTTCTGCCTAGTTCTAGTTTTTCATATTTTCGCTCGATCAATTTCTGTATACTTAAAAATAAAATGTTGAAATAGGTTTTGTGCGTATCATTATAATTATAATCCAATCCTATATAATGCGTTTCCATTTCGTAGGTATAAAAAATGTAGGTGTAAAAACCTATCATTACGTTATCTAAATACAAAGCGTGTAGTTCAAAGTGATCACCAAGATCCTTCTTTAACTCATATAAATAGGCAGCATTAATAATGCCAAGCCTGACTTTTTGTTTGTTGATAACATTCCAATACAACCTGTCTATTTCAGCAGCATTTCCCAAAATTTCTGTTGCACTTAGTTCTTTTGTTTCTACACCTTTAAAAGCCGCTGTCACTTTTTTTGCCCGCTTGAAATATTTTTTTTTAAGGTCATTTAAATAATCATCAAAACTGTTCCAATGTGGTCGCCTGGCTATTTCCATTGTAACATCGCCATTGAAGAACCGGTATTTTGTATCGATATATTTTCCTTCCGGAAAAATCTCTTTACAATCTTTAATGATGATACCACAGGAGCTGTGGTCGCTGTTTTGTTCCAAAAAAAGTTCGATAGCATCAAAAATAAATGAGTTGTGTTGCTCATTTTTAAAATAAAAGCCCTGGAAATTTATCCTGAATAAATTTCCGCAAATAAGCATGCGCAGTTTTTTAGGTAAAAAAAACTTTATCAGTTTGGACTGAGCGGTTTGTGAAGTACTGAAATTTAAATGTGTATGGTTGAACTTGAATAACTGTAAGTATGCAACCCCGATCAATTTTTCTTTAAGAAATATTTGTACATAATAATTTTCAATGTCCGGAACCTTTGCTTTTTCAAGCGGAAGTAAGTGCCTGGTTTTTAAGTGATGGGCTTCAGGTAAAAAGTGATCCCAAACATCTTGAAGCTCCGCAATTTGTGTTACATGATTAATTGAGATAGTCAAACTAAAAATTATTTTTGTATTTCAGCAGCTTTGGTTAATTCGTTATTTACCGTTCTCCATATTCCCAACGGATTTTCATCTTTCAATTCATTTGGCAACAAATTATTGCTCCAGTTTTGAAAAGCAATGGGCCTCGCAAAACGTTTAATGCCGTCGGCGCCAACAGAAGTAAATCTGCCGTCTGTGCTGGCGGGAAATGGGCCGCCGTGCTGCATACTCAGGCAAACCTCAACTCCGGTTGGTACGCTGTTTAAAATAAAACGGCCACAGATATTTTTTACTGCTTCCACAAGTTCATCATTTTCTTTAATGTCATTTTCAGTGGCCATTAAGGTTGAAGTTAGCTGTCCTTCCAGTTTTTTTGCCACTTCAATCATTTCGTGCATATCCTTGCATCGGATAATTATTGAGTATGGGCCAAACACTTCCTGGTGCAGTACGGGATTTTTTAAAAAAGCCTGGCCGCTGGCCGTTGCAATGGTTGGTATGGCTGCCAACTTTGGCAAAGTTTCGGAACTTTCCCAAAGTTCACTCTCGGCAACCAGATGAACATCTTCCTGTAGCAATGCATGGCCTTTATTTTTTTTATAAGCATCAACAATTCCAGTATGCAGCATCGGTGCCGGGGTAATTTGTTGAATGGCCTTGCCAAGGTCATGAATAAATGTTTGCAATGCTTCGCTTTCAACTCCAATAATTATTCCGGGGTTTGTGCAAAACTGCCCAACGCCCAACGTAATGGAGCCGGCGTACATGGTTGCAATTTCACCAGCAGCGGTGTTTCCACCGGATCCTGTGGATAATTTCTCCGGCATTAAAAAAACAGGATTGACACTTCCCATTTCAGCAAAAACCGGGATCGGCTCTTTGCGTTGATTGCCCCAGTCGAATAATTGTTTGCCGCCAATATATGAACCGGTAAAGCCAACGGCTTTTGTATGCGGATGCATTACCAGGGCTTTACCCACTTCAAAACTGGCTCCATGAACATGCGCAAAAATTCCTTTGGGCATATTGCATTTTACAGCGGCAGTTAAAATAGCATTTGCAACGATCTCTGATGTTTCTGCATGAGCAGGATGTGCCTTTACAATTACCGGGCAGCCGGCAGCAAAAGCACAGGCGGTATCGCCACCGGCTGTTGAATAAGCAAATGGAAAATTGCTTGCACCAAAAACCACCACGGGCCCAAGCGGCACCAGCATTTTTCTTATATCTGGCTTGGGGGGAGTTTTATCCGGTATTGCTGTATCAATGCATGCCTCCAGCCAGTTTCCCTGTTCACAAGTTTCAGCATAACTATTCAATTGAAAAATGGTTCTTGCTCTTTCGCCACGCAATCTTGCTTCGGGCAAATTGGTTTCATTCATCGCTGTATTGATCAAAGCATCGCCACAATTTTCCAGTTCAACAGCAATGGCTCTCATAAAGGTCGACCGCTGCTTTAAAGAAAATTTTCTGTACACATGAAATGCATTCCATGCATCCTTCATTACGGCGTCAACAGCTGCAACACTAAAATCTTTGTAACTCATAAAAAATCTTGATTAAAAAACTTATAACTCATGACTCATAACTCCTAACTCAACACAGGCCGGTTTGCAATACCATCATTGATGATCCTCAGAATATCCGCTCTCTCTTTTCCAATCAACGGTAACCTTGGCGCCCTCACTGTTTCTGAACCAATGCCAACCTGTGTTTCAGCCAGCTTAATATACTGCACCAGTTTTGGATGAATATCAAGTTCGAGCAAAGGCATAAACCAGCGATATATTTTTGTGGCTTCTTCAATCTTTCCAGCTTTCACTAAATTAAAAATGGCAACTGTTTCTTTCGGAAAAGCACAAACCAGTCCTGCCACCCAACCATCGGCACCCAGGCAAAGTTCTTCCATGGCAATCGTATCAACACCACATAAAATTTTATACCTATCACCAAAACGGTTCCTCATCCTGGTTACATTACTTACATCCCTTGTGCTTTCTTTTACTGCTGTAATATTTTTGCATGCCTGCAGTTCATCAAACATCTCCAGCGTTACTTCTATCTTATAGTCAACAGGGTTGTTATAGATCATGATGGGAAGCTCTGTAGCATCGGCAACGGTTTTAAAGTACGTTACCGTTTCCCGGTAGTCGGTTTTGTAACGCATGGGCGGTAACATCATAATACCTTTGGCACCCCATGCTTTTGCATAATCAGCCTGTTGCAAGGCTTCTTTAGTGCTTCCTTCCGCAATGTTCAATACAACCGGAATTTTGCCTGCACATTTTTCAACAGCAAATTTTACCAGCTGTTCTTTTTCGGTAGTGGTTAAAACACTGGCTTCGCCCAATGTGCCACCAAGTACAATGCCATTAACGCCGGCATCCAATTGGGCATTTAAGTTTTTTTCAAATAAAGGAAGATCTAATGTATCGTCCGCAGTGAATTTTGTAGTGAGGGCAGGAAAGACACCGGTCCAGTTAAAAGACATATTTTTTTTATTTAGAAGTTTAAGCCACAGGCAAATTACTATAAGTTTATTTAACTAAAACCCCCATCTTTTAAATTTCCAAGAAACAATTACTTGAAAGTCAGGCTGCTTGCGTATTGCAATTTTTAAGCGGCACGATAAAAAAAAGTCTGAGATTGAATTTTGCTGAATTATTACTATTTTAGATGCTGCAACTGTTTTTTTTCCTTATCAAAATAAAACTGTAATGAAATCATTATTTACTCGTTTCGTTAAATCGGCGTTTTTTCTTTTTTTTCCCTTCTGCTTAACTGCCCAGGTTACCCAGGATTATAACATTCTACTGCATTCAGGAAAATTTGTTCCTCAGGAAAATGTCAGCGGTTTAACTAAAATTTCGCCATTATTTCAGCAAAGCCTTTTTAATGGCAGGCACTATGTTGTAATTCAGTTTAAAAAAATGCCAACCCAGTTGCAAAAAAATAACCTTAAAGCAGTTGGCGTTGAATTGATAGACTATATTCCCAATAATGCATATACAGCCAGTGTTTCGGCCGATATAAATATTTCAGATTTCAAATCACCCTTGTTTAGATCCGTGTTTGTATTCAGCGCTAAAGATAAGGCAACGGCCGATTTTTTAAATGGAAGCGTACCCGATTATGCCATTAAGCAGGCTGGTTACGCCGATGTGGATATTATTGTGTATGAAAAATTAAATATTGCAGATGTACAACAGGCAGTTTCATTTTTAAATGCAACGGTAGTTCAGGATGTACAGGATTTCAGAATGTTTACTATCAGGGTCCCTATAGCAAATGCCAAACAACTTGCGGGCCTTTCATTTGTTCAGTGGGCCGAATTTATTGCACCACCCAATCAACTGGAAAACTTGCCCGGCCGAACTTTGCACCGTGTTAATGTTTTAAATGACGGGGCTAGAAATTTAAAAGGTGATGGAATGAATATTGGTATTTGGGATGAAAGGGCCAGTCAACATCTTGATTTTTCTCCCGCGGGGCGATTGGTAAATGTTGATCCCGGCGGTGCCGGAAGCCATGGTACGCATGTATCTGGAACCATTGGTGGACGGGGCTTGATAAACCCTGTAGGAAGAGGTATGGCACCCAATGCAAATATTTTTTCTTATTTTTTTGGAGCAGGAGATATTCAGGTTGCCATGGCATCAGCTATTCCCGCAAATACACTTATTTCAAGCAATCACTCATATCACGACGGGCTTGGTGTACAATGCGGCCTTGGTGGAGCATCAGCAAGCTATTCCCTCAGATCAAGAAATACGGATATCAACCTAAATAATTTTCCCTATCACCTGCATTGCCATTCATCGGGTAATAACCAGACAGCCTGTAGCGGTGGTTGGGGAACTATTACGGGAACCGGTAAATCAGCTAAAAATAATGTGGTAGTTGGAAGTATAACTACAGATGAAGTACTTTCCTCTTTCAG
>JANOUJ010000162.1:0-3603 GCA_031416815.1 Chitinophagaceae bacterium | reverse complement strand
TATAGCGATACGGATGGATTTCTTTTCTGTCCAGTTCATATACAAACATAACAATTTTTTAAACGAAGATGTTTGGAGAGCGGGGCATATTTTATTAACGTACTGTGAATTAAAAGTCAAAATTCCAAAGTAAAAATTCAAAAGATGGACGCTTTCACTTCTTTTTGCTTTGAAATTTTGACTTTTGACTTATATTATCTGAGCAAGATCACCGTGCCTTTCATTTCCACCACGCTTCCATTCTTATCAATGCCTTTTATCATCCATACATAAGTGCCTGAAGAAGCCGGCTTGCCTTTTAAAGTTCCATCCCAGCCCTTCATCCATTCTCTGGTTTGATACATTGAGGCACCATAACGGTCAAATACACGGAAGTATTCCGTACTGCTTATGCCCACCGGCGTAGGGAAAAAAACATCATTCAACCCATCGCCATTTGGCGTAAAGGCATTGGGTAAATAATAGGTTGGCCCTTCGTAAACTTTTACCAGTATTGTATCATCATCGGTGCAGCCAATGGCATCGGTAACACGAACAAAAAAGTATGTATCGTTATAAATGATTGCCTGTGGAATTGCAATAAATGGATTGTTTAAAGGTGCTGACGGGCTCCAAACAAAAGCAGTTGCATTTCTGCCGGTCGCCATTAACTGATGTTGCCTGCCCAAAATGGCATTGGTATCATTACCGGCAAAGGCAATTAGTTCTGGTTGCATCGTTACGATCACACTATCGGTTACCGAAAAGTTACAGCCATAATTATCAGTGACGGTCAATTTAAACTGCCTAGTTGTATCAAGTCTGACAATGGTTGTTGCTGCATTGGGTGTGTTTAAAGAATCTGGCGGGCTCCATGCAAAATTTACCGTGCCCGATAAATTGCTGGCGCTGCCAAATAAGGTGGCGTTTGTTTTGTAGCAAACGGTTGTATCGTTTCCTGCATTAGCCACCGGTTTATGTTTTACATTTATAATGATAGAATCATTCCTGGTACAAACACCCCATTTGGCAATAAGATAATATTTTGTTGTGTCTGTTGGAGAAGCGATAGGCGTTCTTACAGTGTCGAAATTTAACGTGGCTGACGGTGTCCACTTAAATGTATCAGTCAATGCATTTGTCTGTGTTATCAACGTGATGCTGCTTCCAAAGCAGATCGTGCTGTCGGGGCCAAGTTCAAGGCGCATGGTATCAAGTAAACCGACAGTCTCGGAAATTGTGGTTATACAGCCATTGGCATCTTTTACTTTTATACTGTCGTAATTGCCGGATGCTATATTTAAAAATTGATTTAATACCTGATAGGTAATTCCATTGTCAATTGAATATTCATAACCCGGAGTACCGCCACCGGCTGTAAGGGTGATTGAACCAGTTTTATCGGAGCAATCGGCATCTGTTGCTGCGCTTGTTAGTGTAAGTGCAGGAGGCTCTGCAATTGCTGCCGTGGTTGACCCACCGCACTGTGAGCCAATTAACCTGGCCAATACGGTATAACTGCCTGCAGGTGCATTAAAAACGGGCGATGTTTGCCAGTTTGCGCCTCCATCAATTGAATACTCAATATTAGATGCAGTTGGAGAATTTACGGTAAGGGTTCCGTTACCGCCGTTACACAGTGCATCTGTTGCCGTTACGTTTAACGGATTCAATGTTTTGTAAACTATTATGGTATCGGCCCCTTCAGTTTGTATTGCAGGGTTATCGCATTGGCGATAAAAAGCCCTGACTGCATAACTCATACTGTCTTCGGATTGGCAAACACCGGAAAATGTAGCCTCCAGTTCTCCATTACCTAAAGAAACGGTTGTTCCGTTTTTTATCCAAACTCCATTTTTATAAAGAGCAACACTATCAAGCAAAGATGTGGTGCCACTTGGTACAAAACGCCATGCTTCGTTTGAAATGCCCGCACTAAATAAATTTCTGCCGGGAGGGCTACTGAAAAGACCACCTGGCAAACCATCTTTTTGAATGCCAATTATTGTATTTGATCCTGAAGGACAAAAAGGTTTGTCCGCAATAAAAACATCAATGAGGCCGGTACCTTCATGCAATACAATTTCAAATGTTGACCTTAAAGCCTGGCAATTATATAACCTAACATTAAAAAAACTTAAAACAAACCTCCTGCAGGGCGCAGACCCTTCAAGCCTTGCTTCAATTTTATAAAATGGGTCTGCAACATCAGGAAAAATATCCTGAAATGCTCCCATTATTGCAAGACTAGGGTATAATTCGCCTGAAGGAGAAGGACAGGCGCCACTGCCCTGGTTGCCGGATCCAAGATGAGGCAATGGAGTGTTCACTTCGTAATTACTGCCTTTAAGAGCATTGTTAAGATCAAAAGTAATAGCGCCATTGGTACTGATTACAAATTGATCAGTAACCAAACCATAAAAGCAAAAGTTGAATGGTATGGTGGCTACGTCCACATATTTATCATCCTGACCGGTTGTAGGAGTCATACACGGATGCAAAAAGGGAGGCGCTGCCGTGATATAAGGATAAGGGTTATACGGAATAGAAATTACCTGGTAATCTTCTGAACTTCTTATATCAGGAATTCTTGCTTTCAGATCAAGGCATGGTTGCAGGCAGGAGATTGTAGTATCGTTGCCCGCAAAAATATTAAAACAGGACTGCGCTTTAATGCTTAATGGCGCAAAAAATAAAACAGTAAAAATTAAAAGTATACTTTTCTTCATGACCGCCACCCGTTTGAAATTTTAATGTTTGAAGATAACTAAAATCTCTTAAACGTTGCCCGTGCTGACAGCCAGATTACCAACATTATTAAAATTTCCACCGTACAAAAGCTTCCATAGCAGCATACTGCGTTAAGCCAAGCCGGGCGTAGAGTTTAGCTGTGTTGGCATTGCGTTCCTCTGCACGTTGCCAAAACTCACGGTCATCACTTCCCTGGAAAGGCACACTGTCTTTTTGCGATTGGTGAATAAAAATACCGTGACGTTTTTTTACCACCTGGTCGGGACTCATCGGTATGGCCATTTCTATTTCGGTAATATCCCATTCCTGCCAGGCACCTTTGTAGAGCCAGAGCCAGCAGTCATTGATCCAATGGGGCGGGAGTTGTGAGTCGTGAGTCGGGAGTCGTGAGTCGTCAGTTGTCAATTGGGTGCTTTCGATTTTAATGCGTCTCAGTGCTTCAATAACCACATCGAAACAAACTTTGTGTGTACCATGTGGATCAGCAAAATCGCCGGCGCAATAAATTTGTTGTGGCTTTAATTTGTTTAAAAGATCCATAGTCTGTTGCACATCGGCTTCACCCATTGGATTTTTTTCAATGGTTCCGGTTTCATAAAAAGGCAGGTTCATGAAATGTATCTGGTCATTTTTCAACCCAACATATTTTGCCGTTGCTTTGGCTTCGCATCTTCTTATTAATCCTTTAATGGCACGTATGGTATCGGTATCTTTTTCGCTGGTCTTTTTTATTTTTAAAAAAGCTGTGGCTTCGTCCAGTATTTTTTTGCTTTTGGTCTCATCAATATCAAACATGCTTTCAAAACCTACTGCAAAGTCGATAAAGCGGGTTACAAACTCATCCGTAACCGCAATATTGCCGCTGGTTTGGTA
>JANOUJ010000161.1:0-3384 GCA_031416815.1 Chitinophagaceae bacterium | reverse complement strand
CGCATTGCCTGATGTAACCAATAACCAGGTACAGGTTATCACCCGTGCACCTACATTGGCAGCACAGGAAGTGGAACAATTCATTACTTACCCCGTAGAACGGGCTCTGTCAAATATCCAGGGTATTGAAGAAATGCGTTCTTTTTCCCGTTTTGGATTAAGTGTAATAACTGTTGTGTTTAAAGAAAACATGAACATTTATTTTGCCAGACAACTTATTACTGAAAAATTAAAAACAGCCGAGGAACAAATTCCAAAGGGTATGGGCACTCCTGAAATGGGGCCTGTTACAACCGGTCTCGGAGAAGTTTATCAATATGTGATCCATCCCAAAAAAGGAAGCGAACAAAAATATTCTGCCATGGACTTACGTACCATGCAGGATTGGATCGTAGGCCGACAGTTAACAGGTATCGCCGGAGTAGCCGAGGTAACAGGCTTTGGTGGCATTAGTAAACAATATGAAGTAGCAGTAAGCCCCGAAAGATTGAAAGCGATGAATGTAACCATCCCTGAAATTTTTACCGCACTGGAAAAAAATAATGAAAATACAGGCGGTGCTTATATCGATCGTAAACCCAATGCCTATTTTATTCGTGGTGTGGGTTTAGTAAAAACGTTTGCCGACATTGAAAGTATTGTTGTTAAAAAACAAAGTGGTGTTCCCGTACTGATCAGAGATGTTGCAACTGTACAATTTGGTTCACCACCACGGTATGGTGCTTTGACCTACAACGGCGAAAAAGAAGTGGTAGGCGGTATTGTGTTAATGATGAAAGGAGCTAACAGTGCGTCTGTTGTTGGGTTGGTAAAAGAAAGAATGATAACGGTTCAAAAATCGTTGCCGGAGGATGTGGAAATAGAAGCTTTTTTAGACCGCACCAATTTAATTGACCGTGCCATTAATACTGTAAAAACAAATTTAATTGAAGGGGCATTGATTGTAATATTAGTGCTGGTGTTATTCTTAGGCAATCTCCGGGCAGGTTTAATTGTTGCATCGGCTATTCCTCTTTCTTTATTATTCGCATTAGCGTTGATGAATTTGTTTGGAGTAAGTGCTAACCTAATGAGCCTCGGTGCCATTGATTTTGGATTGATTGTAGATGGAGCTGTGATTATTGTGGAAGCCACCCTGCATTTCCTGGGAGCAAAGAAGATAGCAGGTAAACTAACTCAACCACAAATGGATGAAGCGGTGGAAGGCAGTGCAAAGAAAATGATGAGTTCTGCAGCCTTCGGACAAATCATCATCCTCATTGTTTATTTACCGATTCTTTCTTTGCAGGGGGTAGAGGGAAAAATGTTTCGCCCCATGGCAGAAACAGTAGCCTTTGCCATTTTGGGTGCATTAATTTTATCACTCACCTATATACCCATGATGAGTGCATTGTTTCTCTCGAAAAACACCAGCCATAAAAGAAATTTTTCAGACAAGATGATGGACTTCTTTCAACGTTTATATGCACCGCTCCTCAAGGGTGCCATCAAAATAAAGTATGCAGTAGTAAGTATAGCAGTTGCTTTACTGCTTATATCCCTCCTCATTTTTAAAAATATGGGTGGTGAGTTTATTCCCACATTAGAAGAAGGTGATTATGCCATTGAGTTTGTATTGCCACAGGGTTCTTCCTTATCGCAAACAATAGAAACGGTGATGATGGCAGAGAAGATGTTGCTTAAGTTTCCGGAAGTAAAAATGGTGGTGGGCAAAACAGGAGCTGCTGACATCGCCACCGATCCCATGCCACCTGAAGCATCAGATTTAATGGTGATCCTGAAACCAAAAAAAGAATGGACAACCACCAAAGATTTTTACGAGTTGTCTGATTTAATGAGAGATAAACTTTCTACTATTCCCGGTGTCATTGCAGAACCAAGTCAGCCCATACAAATGCGCTTTAATGAACTCATGACAGGCATCCGGCAGGATGTGGCCATTAAAATATTTGGTGAAAACTTAGACAGCTTAGTTGCTTATGCTGATAAGGTAGCCAATGTGATACGACCCATAAAAGGCATTACACAACCACAGGTTGAACGGGTAGATGGCTTACCACAAATTACCATTGAATACGACAGGGCTAAAATAGCCGGGTATGGTTTGAATATTGAGGACATCAATCATATCATCAGCACCGCATTTGCCGGAGAAGAAGCTGGTGTTGTTTTTGAAAACGAACGGAAATTTGATTTGATTGTACGTTTAGACAGTGCTCACCGAACAAACCTCGATGATGTGAGTGACTTATTTATACCGCTGAGTGATGGTAATCAAATACCCTTGTCGCAGGTAGCAAATGTTTCCTTTAAAACAGGTCCGGCGCAAATAAGCCGTGAGTCGGGCAAGCGAAGAATTTATGTAAGTTTTAATGTAAGCGGTCGTGATGTGGCCAGTGTGGTAAAAGAAGCGCAGCAAAAATTAAATGAAAAAATAAAACTGCCCGAGGGTTATTATTATACGTACGGCGGTACGTTTGAAAATCTGGAAAAAGCATCGGCCAGACTCATGATTGTTGTACCACTGGCATTGCTGCTTATTTTTTTCATGTTATACATTACGTTTAGTTCAATTAAAGAAGCGGCATTAATTTTCACTGCTATACCCATGAGTGCAATTGGCGGTGTATTTGCTTTATTACTCAGAGGAATGCCATTCAGTATTTCAGCAGGTGTTGGTTTTATAGCCTTGTTTGGTGTAGCTGTATTAAATGGTATTGTTCTGATCAGCACCTTTAATCAATTAGAAAAAGAGGGTATGAAAGATATTATGCAGCGGGTAATGGAAGGAACAAAAATTCGTTTACGGCCTGTGCTGATGACAGCTTCAGTTGCTTCATTAGGTTTTTTGCCCATGGCATTTTCAATGGGCTCAGGTGCTGAAGTGCAGAAGCCGCTGGCTACTGTTGTGATTGGCGGTTTAATTACTGCAACTTTTCTTACGCTGATCGTGTTACCAATTCTTTACATCCTTTTTTCAACAAAAAGAAAACCGAAACAAATGAATCCTGTTTCAACAATCATATCAGTTGCTTTTTTGCTTACACTCTCTGCCACAGCAAAAGCACAACAACCGGTAACCAAACGTGTAAGTCTAAGCGAAGTAATTACATTGGCTAAAAACAACCTGCTGTATGATATCAATAATCAGCAGGTCAATAAAGGCAAGAGCCAGGTAAATACAGCAACAGTATTTTCTAAAACATCTGCATTTGCAGAAAATGAAGACTTACGACCAAGTGATAAAAATGGCATTTTAAAAATCGGGGTATCACAAAGTATTGCCTGGCCCGGCTTATACAGGGCACAAAAGAATCTTTATAACGAGCAATTGAAATATTACCAGGCCAACAGGGCTGCTATTGATGTGGATATAAAAAGAGA
>JANOUJ010000160.1:0-8177 GCA_031416815.1 Chitinophagaceae bacterium | reverse complement strand
AACTGTTCCATTTTTGTTGAATTTGTAGTCAACTTTTTTCAGGACGAGACACATTAATAAGAAAGCCCCCTGCGGTTACAAGGGGCTTTTATGGTAAAAAATCAGTTTTTATTAATAATTACTCAACGTCATTTCCACTCTCCTGTTTTGTGCACGGCCGACGGCTTTTGTATTGTCTGCAACTGGTTTGGTTTCGCCGTATCCGGTAGAACCTAAACGGCTTTCTGCGATACCCTTACTTACCAGGTATGCTTTTACTGAAGCGGCTCTTCTGTCAGACAGATCCTGGTTGTATTCATCTTTACCCTGAGAGTCCGTATGCCCATCTATCTGTACTTTGAAAGTTGGATTCTCGTTCAGGATAGCAACCACATCATCCAATCTTTTATTTGATTGCTTTAATAATTTATCGCTTGCTGTTGCAAAGAAAACATTTTTAGCAGCTACATTAACCCGCTTGATGATATCTTCGCTGATGATCGGGCAACCGAAATTAGAAGCAGGACCCTTTTCGTTAATACACTTATCTTCCTCATCATTTACACCATCACCATCAGTATCGGGAATAGGACAACCCTGGTAACGGGCAACACCTGGCACGGTTGGACATTTATCCACTTCGTCATTTATACCATCTTTATCAGTATCTGGAATAGGACATCCCTGGTAACGGGCAAGGCCGGGAACATCAGGACATTTATCTTCTGAATCAATAATACCATCACCATCCCTGTCCGGGCAACCCTGTAAAGAAACAAGACCGGCCACATCAGGACATCTATCAAGTGAATCCAATACACCATCACCATCCCTGTCTTTAGGAGGTTCTACAACCGGTATAACAACTACAACCGGTGCTGGTTCTTTCTTTTTAAATAAAGGTGCCGCTACACCAAGGCTATGATAAAAATGATACGACGCATTTTCTGTAACCGGAACACGGTATTGTGAATTAAGGATTATAAAAACTTCATCAACAACTTTTACCTGGGCGCCAATACCAAAAGGCATAAATGCTGCGTAATATCCACCAAATTTTGAACCCCCGACACCAGCGGTAATGAATGGGTTCAGAATATATTTATCAGATAATAATTTTAAATTAAGGGTTGCTGCTCCTTCAAGCAACAAAAGCGGATCGGAAGATATTGTTTTTGTATTGGGATAGTTTAAATAAGAACCGGATAAAGTACCAACAAAATCAAGATGATTATTCATCCCCTGCAAATAACTTAGCGCCATGCCGGCAGTCATGCTGTTGGTTTTGTGCCATTTATTTGACTTGATTGTGTTTGCAAGACCCGTAGCACGAACACTTTGTGCCGTTTTGAAATCATTCAGGATAAAATGAATTCCAAAAGATGGTCTCTTTTTATATTCACCTTGTCCGAAAGATGATACAAATAGGCAAAGGCCTATAAATGCTAATAAGATTTTCTTCATAATAGTTAATTTTCTAAATCGGAACAAAAATAGCTGCTTAACTTGAAAACATAAAATATTATTACAATTATATTATCCCCGTAAAATCAGCCGTATGGCAAAAATAGTGCATACAATTTAACGGGGAATTGCTTTTTTATCCACCATCTCCACTTTTACCCTTGTAAGCCCGCTTGAAATATAGCCAAGCTTTTGAGCTGCGGCTCTTGATAAATCCACTACTCTTTTCATTTTTGGGTGAATACGGTCGTTGACTTTTACAATTACCGTTTTCTTGTTCCTTAAATTGGTAACCTTTATCCAGGTGCCGAGGGGTAATACATTGCAGGCGCAGGTTAATTTTTTTTGGTCGAAAGTTTCGCCACTTGCAGTACGCCTGCCATTAAATTTATTGGCATAAAAACTGGCCTGTCCATAAAATACCCTCGTTGCTTTTTTGGTTGTTGTTTTGCCCGGGGTGTATTTAAAGATATCATTCCCCTGTGCTTTTACCGGTATTGGCTCCGTAAAAAAAACAAACAAAATGGCCGTAAAGAAATAAAGTAAAGACCTGTTGTTAACAGCTATTATTCTCATACGCATTCTTAAAGATAGCACTAATTGATTTTGTTAGCAAGCTGCTCAGTTTTGGATAATTTGTCAACTTGCTATCCTGGTTTCAATTTTTACCATCGGTCGGAGTTTATTGAGGACCCATCGGCTTAATACAACCCGGTTCTTAAACGGTCTGCTGGCGAAGCAGGCCGAACCTGACACGGTTTCTAACACTTTCACAACTTAATTTTTTGCAAAGTATTTTTCCATCAGCTGCCTGTCTTCCCCATATATGTCTTCATAAAATTTCACTTCTCCGTTTTTGCCTTCGCAGGAAAAATATCGTATGTACAATGCAATGTGATTTTTCACATCGATCTGGTGCCGCTCTTTATGTGCTATCCAATTCCTGATAGAATCGGAAGTATATTTTAATGAATCTTTTCTTTTGCTTAAGATGCTGTCATTAGATGCAATATAGTAAGCAAGTTTTTCCCATTCCTGCACACGCACACAGCCATGGCTTAATGCCCGTGAAGCATTTTTAAATAGATAACGCTGATTGGTATCGTGCAAATAAACCGCATAAGGATTTTCGAAATTGAATTTGATGACACCCAGTGAATTATTATCGCCACTGCCCTGCACCACCCTATATGGAATGCCCCGTGAATATTTACTCCAGTTAACAGTACCCGGGTTAATTACCTGGCCTTTATTGTTCATTAATTTTAACCCAAGCCTTGAAATGTAATTCGGATTGTTTTTTAACTTTGGTAAATATTGTTTTACAATAATGCTGGTGGGCACCGTCCAGGTTGGATAGGTTATGATATCTGAAATTTCGGACGTAAGCAATGGTGTCCGGGTTTCGGGTTTGCCACAGATTACTTTCGATTCAAATACTATTGTATCCGCATCAATCAGGTGCAGGTAATATCCCGGAAGGTTAACCCAAATATATTTGTCCGGCATTTTGGCCGGCAGTTGCTTGTACCTGTCCAGTGTAATAGCTATTCTTTTAAACCGCTCTACATCATTACTGTTAAGTGCGGCTACTATATTTTTTCCATACTTACCATCAGCCTTAAGCCCTTTTTGCCCCTGGTATTTTTTTATGGCTGTGGCTAAAGTGGTTGAATCGGGTAATTTTATTGCAGGTGGCATGCACTTACTTTCTGTGAGCCTTTTTTGCAACTGTTTAATAAAGTAAAGCGAATCATTTACATCGCCTCTCTTAAATGGATATATAAGGTGGGTAAAAACCCGCCTGTCCATACTGTCAACAAATTTTTTTATACCTTTTTTAAGCTCCCAGTAATTTTTATGTTTAGGTTGAAGTACGATAAGCGATGCGCCGAAATTTTTTTTCTCCAACAGATCATTCAGCGTGGCATTAAAAAATTTATCAACCAGTATTGAATCTTTATTGAGGGATAAACTATCTGGTTGTAACCTACCTTGTTTCAGGTCTTTGATAATATGCATGAAACCGTCGGTAAGCAGTATTTCAGCTTTTGTCCAAAACTGTACATTCATTCGGGCAAGCGAATCGTTGTCCAGGGTATCCTTTAATACCTTTAACAGGCCGTAATGATAGTCATTTGGAAAAAGCCCTTCGTTTTCTGCATCTTTAATAAACTGGTATAAAGAATCGGCCAATGGTTGCCATTTTGCGGCACTGCTCCAAATAGGTTTGTAGTCATTTTTTTGATAAAACTGCTCAACTATCTTGTATAAAGCTACCTGGGTGCTGTCATCAATTTTGCCTGAGTTTTCATCGGCCCTGTTTAATGCGGCCTTTACCCGGTCAGTCACTTTTTCATTCATAGCATCAGGCTTGGTAACTATAATGTTATCCTCTTTATCGCTGTGATTGTTGCATGATAATGCCAGGAAACTGATGCAGATTATAAAGTACCTGAATGGGCTCAATATGTATAACATATATCGGGTTAAATACTTGTAACTTGTTACTATATTTCAGGCAGTTGGCCAATGAGGCTGATACTTATGAACAAGATAATACTTCGTTCTCATTTGTTTTAATTTGTAGGTAAGTTTTATTACTATATTACCAAATGAAATATTGACTTTAAAAACTGATCAAACATGATACCTAAATTGCTAATAGAGCTTTTTGAAAGAGATTTGCAAAAGCTGAGAAATGAGATAGAATTATACAAGGATGAAGATAACCTTTGGGTTTTAAAAGAAGGCATTGGTAATACTGCGGGAAATTTATGCCTGCATATTGTTGGTAACCTTAACCATTTTATTGGCGCCACATTGGGTAATACAGGTTATGTAAGACACCGGGATGATGAGTTTAGTTTGAAAAACATTCCAGGGCAGGACCTGGTAACAAATATTGAAAACTGCGTATTAGTTGTGAAAAACACTTTTTCTAAATTATCTGATGCTGATATGGAAAAAGATTTTCCATTGGAAAAACATGGAACAATTGTAAGTAACATGCATATGCTGATGCATCTGTATGGCCATTTAAGTTACCATTTGGGACAGATCAATTACCACAGACGCTTAATTGACTATTGAATAATTCGTGGGATTTTTTGCTCCAGCAACAGGAGGTCGGCTAAAACAAATGCAGTTACAGCCTCTAAAATAACCGGCACACGCAATGCAATACAAAGATCGTGGCGGCCCTTTACAGAAAAACTTTCAACTGTATTGGTTTCCATATTTAAAGTCTGCTGCTGAATGGGCGTTGATGAAGTTGGTTTAATGGCAATACGAAAAACAAGTTCATTACCATTGGTTAAACCACCTACAATGCCACCTGCATGATTGGTAAATGTTTTTCCGGCTTTATCTGCAATCGCGTCGTTGTGATCGCTCCCAAACATTTTTGCTGCGGCAAAGCCGGTTCCAAATTCTACTCCTCTTACAGCCGGTATGGCAAATACGGCGTGGCTAATTACTGATTCGGCAGAATCAAAAAATGGTTCTCCCAATGCTATGGGTAAACCGCTTACTTTGCATTCAATGATGCCGCCAATACTGTCTTTCGCATCAATGGCTTTTTGCAATCCTTTTTCCAAATCTGTCTCCCCGCCAATTTCAAGAATGGAAGCAGCAATATTCAAACTTTTACATACTTTCTTTGCTATTACCCCTGCAGCTACCAAACATACTGTCAATCTTCCGCTGAAATGTCCGCTGCCACGGTAATCTTCGTTACCACCGAACTTTGCCGAGGCAACAAAATCGGCATGCCCCGGCCGGGGCACTGAACGTTGTTTTTCGTAATCGGCACTTCGGGTATTGTTGTTCTCAAATAAAATGGTAATGGGTGCCCCGGTTGTTTTTCCATTGAACAATCCGGTCTTTATTTGTGGTATATCATCTTCTTTTCTTGGTGTGGTTCCTTTGGCACCGGGTTTTCGTCTTTCTATATCCTCAATAAAATCTTCAACAGATAATGGCAGGCCAGCAGGACAACCATCAATGGTTAACCCAACGCAATCGCCATGCGATTCGCCAAAAATGTGTACACGGAATATGCGGCCGAATGAGTTCAAAGTTTATAGGTTTACTTGTTTAATTGTTTATTGGTAAAGATACACCAGCGTTCAGCAATTTCAAATCCTCATAAAATTGCGGGTAAGATTTATTGACTGCTTCGGCATCCTCGATTACTGTTTCGCCATCAGCCCGCAAAGCTGCTACTGCACAGGCCATCGCAATGCGATGATCGTGATGTGAAAATACTTTTGCAGCTTTTACTCCGTCACCGCCTTTTATCATCATCAGATCATCTTGCAAGGTTATTTCAATTCCCATTTTTAAAAATTCCTGCTGAAGTGTAATTGCACGGTTACTTTCTTTATGCTGCAGACGGCTTACACCTTCAATTACTGAAGTGCCTTTACAATGAGCCGCTAAAGCAACAAGCGGCGGAAAAAGATCCGGACAGTCAGTTGCATTAAAATGAAAAGCCTTGCCGCTGTCTCCCATAGCCGCATTAATGCTGATCTGCTTTTCTTCAATGGAGATGTTTGCACCACAATCCATCAACGCCTGTAAAATAGCCCTGTCTGCCTGTGTTGAAAAAACATCCAACCCGGTAACTGTAATTCCACCTGCAACGGCGCCGGCAACCAATAAGAATGCTGCACCGCTCCAGTCGCCTTCCACGGTGTAAGTCCTGAGCGAAGTCGAAGGATTATTTTGTAAGTCTTGAGTCCCGATATTATCGGGATAAACTCCGTCGAAAGACGGCTTTATCAAAAATCTTTCATAATTATCATTCTCCACTTCATACCCAAATTGCTGCATCATTTGTAAAGTAAGATCAATGTAGGGTTTGCTTTTTAAATTATTTACAGAAATGGTAACCGGTTTTGTAGCAGCTTTTGCAAAAGCTATTAAAAGCCCGGTCAAAAATTGTGAGCTTAGTGAACCATCAATGGTTATATCAGCAGGCTGCAGCGGACCTTTTATCTTTATGGGCAGATGTCCGTCATTTGATTCAATTGAAATGCCCAGTTGCGGAAATATGTCATCAAAGAAATGCATGGGCCGTGTTAATAAACTACCGGTTCCGGTAATGGTAATTGCTGAAGATGACAATGCTGCAATGGGTGCAAACATTCTTATACCCAGGCCGCTTTCGCCACAATTTAAAATACCACCCCCTCCGCCCCCTGAAGAGGGAACCCTGGAGCCTTTTATTTGTAAGGTCCCATCTTCCTTTCTCAAAGTTTCGGCGCCTAATTTTTGAATTATATCAAGCGCAGCCAGGTCATCATTACTTTTTCCCGGATTTAATAAAGTTGTTTCTCCATCAGCCAGCAATGCAAGTGCACAAGCCCTTTGCATGCTGCTTTTAGATGCAGGTGCCACAATATTTCCTGAAATTACAGAAGGCGTAATGGTAACGATCACTATACTATTTCTTTAAAATGCTTTTCAAGGTCTGCCAGACTGATGTATTTTATTTCGGCTTTGCCAATAGTTTTTAAAAGGATGAACTGCACACCGTCTCCCGTTCGTTTTTTATCCATCTTTAATACCTCAAACACCTTTGCATGGTCAGTTTCCACATCAACGGGTAAATGATACCTGGTAAGCAGCCTTACAATTTTTGCCGCATCATCGGCATGAAAATTATTAAGCTGCACAGATAAATTGCATGCTGCGATCATACCTATACTTACTGCGTGGCCGTGCGGTATACCGTGCAGGTTCTCAATAGCGTGGCCGATCGTATGGCCAAAATTCAAGAGTTTTCTATCGCCCTTTTCAAATTCATCATTAACAACAACGGCTGTTTTAATTTCAACATTCTTTTCAATGAGGTCGGCAATTAAAGTACTGTCGGCCTGGTATTCGTGCAAGGAATATTTTTCCAGCACTTTAAACAGCGGTTCATCTTTTATACAGGCATGTTTTATAACTTCTGCAAAACCATTTACCCATTCCTTTACAGGCAGTGTTTTTAAAAAACTGTAATCGTAAAAAATAAATTCAGGCTGCCGGATTGTACCAACCATATTTTTATACACACCTACATCTATACCATTCTTACCACCTATGGCAGCATCTACCATGGCTAAGACCGATGTAGGCACCAGGCCAAATTTTATTCCACGCATGTACACGGCGGCCACATAACCTGCAATATCTGTAACCACACCACCACCCACACCTATCAGCAATGTGTTTTTATGAGCACCCAGTTTTATTAGCTGCTCAATTATATCATCAACAGTTTTTTGGTTCTTAAATTCCTCGCCGGCAGCAAATTTAATAATTGGGAACACCGATAGCTTTGCTGCATGCTGACCAAAAACATTTTCATCCGTAACGATCACAACATTTGCATCTTTCACCAGTTCACTTATAGCCGAAAAATCCGCATCAAAATAGCAGCTTACAGTTTTTTGTGAGAATGTGTACTCGGATTTATGCATCTTGTTGTTTTCTAAGTTGAAGATCAGGAGTTCATTATTTTATTCTGGTGGTGAATGCTTTCCAGGTGAACCGCATCGAAATATTTTGTGATAAACTCTTTTGTAAGGCCCAGTGCATCTCCTTTTCTAAACGCCCTGTCTAAAATATCATTCCACCGGTTGGTTTGTAAAATGGTTATGTTGTTGTTCTTCTTGTACTCCCCAATTTTATCAGACAGTTTCATACGTTGTCCAAGCAGCGTAAGCAGTTCATCATCTACC
>JANOUJ010000159.1:0-2132 GCA_031416815.1 Chitinophagaceae bacterium | reverse complement strand
GCAGTATTATGATCGAAGAGAATGTGGTGAGTGCAGCAGGAGCTCCACATCGTTTTACAAGTACCACCATACAGGCGGCTATTAAAGAAGCCGGCTTTGAACCTCAGTTACGTAACCAGCAATACGAATGGAGAGATATTCCGGAAAGTATTGTAGAACAGGTGGTAAATTATTAAACCCCCTAACCCCCTGAAGGGGGAATTTCGAAGATGGAAAAAAATAGCAAACAAAAATTACTGCGCCGTTTCAGAATGGTTGGCATTGCAGAAGGTATTTCGTTTTTGGTATTACTACTGATTGCCATGCCACTGAAATATTTTTTTAATTTCCCCGAAGCAGTAAAATTTACCGGCTGGATACACGGAGCACTATTTGTTGCCTTTATCTATTTTGCTTTTGAAGTAATGGGCAGTTTAAAGAAAAATTTTTTATGGCTTGTTAAAGCATTTGTCGCCGCCTTTATACCATTGGGTACTTTTATTTTCGACCGGGAGTTAAAAAAGGAAGAAGCTTTACTTGCTCCCTGATCTGCATATGACTTATTTCCGGGCTATTAACAACCCGTTTTATTTAAAAGGTTGAAAAAGACCTCTATTTATTTTAAATTTGATGAGATTTCTTATCAAATTTTAATATGATGATTAAACGGACTTTAATAACAAGAACAATCCTGCTGGCTTTATTTTTTTGGGGAGTGTCTTTTCAACTAGCAAAAGCCCAGGATAGAGCTGCTGTGTTGCACAACTTAAATTCTCTGTTGATCAACACGGTGATGGATGATTTCTTCACGCCGCCGGTGGCTAGCCGCATTTATTCCTATCCAAATATTGCATTTTATGAGTGCATCAGGCTTGATGATCCTGCGCTGAATTCTTTATCGGGTAAGCTAAAGGGCCTTGGTACATTACCGGTCCCACCGCCCAACAGCAAGATCGATCATCTGATTGCAGCATCTATTTCATTTTCTTATACAGCCCAGGCGCTTGTTGGCTCCGAATATAAAATGGACGGCTGGCGCCAGAAATTTGTTGATTCGCTTTTATTTAAAGGTGGCAACGCAGAACTTATAAAATCCTCGCTGCTGTATGGCAAACTGGTAGCAGACAGTGTGCTTGCCTGGGTTAAAAGAGATAATTACAATCAATCGCGGGCCATGCCAAGGTTTACGCTTTCAAATGAGCCGGGCACATGGCAACCTACACCTGCGGATTATGCGCAGGCAATAGAGCCTTTCTGGAACACCATCAGGCCGTTTACATTGAGTACGCCGTCGCAATTTTCTCCAAAAGAAAAATTGGTTTTTAGTCTTAAAAAAAATTCAGCATTCTATAAAAACATGATGGAAGTTTATGAGATGGGTAAAAAGCTGGACACTGCACAAAAAGCCACGGCAAAATACTGGGACGATAATCCGAATGTATCTGTCAACATGGGACACTTAAATTATTTTATTCATAAAATTTCGCCTGGCGGCCATTGGTTGATGATAGCTAAACAGGCCTGTGAAGAAAAAAACGAAACGGTCAGCCGCTCGTCGCTTGCATACACCCTTACCTCCATTGCACTGGTAGATGCTTTTATAAGTTGCTGGGATGAAAAATTCAAAAGCAATCTCATTCGCCCCATAACTGTTATTAATGACCATGTTGATAAAAATTGGCAGCCTTATATTCAAACACCTCCTTTCCCCGAATTTACAAGCGGGCACTCAGTAATATCAAATGCAGCCGCTGCTGTACTTACAGCTTTATTTGGCGATAATTATAAGTTCATTGATAAAACTGAAATACCTTTTGGTAATGATACCCGCAGTTTTAATTCATTTTATGAAGCTGCCTTTGAATCTTCTATGAGCAGGGTATATGGTGGTATTCATTATCCCGAAACTGCCCGTATCAGCATCATACAGGGAAAAGAAGTTGGAAACCATGTTATAAAAACTTTATACCCTGCAGCCGCCAAATAAATAAATTATCTAATGATAAAACATCGCTTTTTTTCATTCTTATTGCTCATTTTTTCAGCAGTTTCTGCATCGGCGCAGCCATCAAATACAGGTAAACAATTTACGCTGATGCCTGAAAGCAGCACCGGTGTAAATTTTAGAAATGATATTGTTGAAACCGAAAGCA
>JANOUJ010000158.1:0-1826 GCA_031416815.1 Chitinophagaceae bacterium | reverse complement strand
GTAAAAACTACGGCGGGCAGTGGTGTAAAAGGGTTTGATGGATTTTTAGACTATGCCGAAAAAATGAGTCCGCTGGGTAATGCCAGTGCCGATGACTGCGCCAACTACTGTGTAATGATGTTTAGCGATATGACGAAGATGGTTACCATGCAAAACCTGTTTCATGATGGAGGATTCTCTTTTACAGGAGTGACTGAGGCGGTGATCAATAACCTCTCTGATACCCCCTCCGCCCCCTAAAGGGGGAACTTTGAGCTCATAACTTTTAAACTCTTTTATCTTTTTAAGATTTTAACTGTAAAAATAATTAAGCCTCCTGATTTTCAGGAGGCTCATTAATATTGTAGGGACCCAGTTCCCCCTTTAGGGGGCGGAGGGGGTTTTTAATATTCATCTTCATTAAAAAAGAAATCTTCCTGGCTGGGATAATCAGGCCAGATATCATCCAGGCCTTCATATATTTCACCTTCGTCTTCGAGCTCCTGTAAATTCTCAACAACTTCAATGGGTGCCCCACTGCGAATTGAATAGTCGATCAATTCATCTTTCGTGGCGGGCCAGGGTGCATCTTCCAAATGAGAGGCAAGTTCCAGTGTCCAAAACATTTTGTAAGGGTTTAATTTTTTGCAAATGTATAGGTTCATTTGGAATAACCAAAAGTGTTTTTTTAACGCCAGTTATGAGATATTATTATTTAACATGGATAAATTAGGAGAACCTGTGGTTTTTAAAAGGTGAAATTGTAATTATTACCTACTTTCGAAGCATGTTAATCGCAAGAAACATTCAGAAGCAATATGGGCAATTAGAAATTTTGAAGGGGATTGATATCAACATTAAAAAGGGTGAAATAGTTAGTATAGTTGGTCCTTCCGGGTCTGGTAAATCAACATTACTTCATATATTAGGAACGCTGGATGAGGCAGATGAAGGTAATTTGGAGATCGATGGCGTAAAAATTAGTAGTAAGCTAAGACTTGAACTGAAACCTGTATTCTGGTGGAGAAGGCTTGTCAATCTGATTATTGACTGGTTTTTTTGCGGGACCATTTTGATTACTATATATTTTGCGATGGGATATGTTCCCGACTTTTTAGAGAACTTAGATTCTTTTTACCTGTTTTTCTCACAAGTATCATCAATAAGCTTTCTTTATTATTTTATGTTTGAAGGCTTAACGGGGCGAACACCGGGCAAATACCTTAGCCGAACAAAAGTAATTATGAAGAAAGACGGAACCCGCCCGAACTTCAGGTCTTGTTTGTTTAGGTCTTTAGCAAGAATGCTTCCTTTTGGATTATTTGAAGCGTTTAGTTATTTGTATGCCAAACCTATAGGATGGCATGATGATATTACCAATACGTTGGTGGTTGATCAAAAGATACCCTATCAAGAAAGAAACAAGGACTTCTTTTCCGGAAAAAAATTGGCCGCTTTTAGAAACAAACACATTGGCTTTGTTTTTCAGTTTCATCATCTTCTGCCCGAATTTACAGCCCTGGAAAATGTTTGTATCCCCGGTTGGATTGCGGGAAGAAAAAAAAAGGAAGTGATTGCCAGGGCCAGGGAATTATTGAAAATTTTAGGACTTGCCGATCGCTTGGAGAATAAGCCGCAACAACTTTCAGGTGGCGAGCAGCAAAGGGTGGCGGTTGCCCGTGCTTTAATAAACAGCCCTGCCATTGTTATGGCGGATGAACCAACGGGCAACCTGGACAGTGCGAACGCTAAAGAATTACACCAGTTGTTTATTGATCTGCGCAATCAATTCAATCAAACTTTTTTAATTGTTACACATAATGAGGAGTTGGCAAAAATGAGCGACA
>JANOUJ010000157.1:0-1829 GCA_031416815.1 Chitinophagaceae bacterium | reverse complement strand
GTTGGGAAAGCAGTTAATTATGGCAGCCGCCAGATACGTGTATTACAATCGGGACAGGTTGGTGCTTATGTGTTGATGATGGTGTTGGGCATTTTGTTATTTTTTATTATTCAGTTGTTTTTATAATACCATCTTCCCGATATTTATCGGGATTAGATGGTACCTGCCTGCCGGCAGGCAGGTTATGCGAACAGAAAAAACATATGGCTATACAGTGTATAGTCGGCATAAATAGATATGAACCCAAATATTTGGATAACATTTCCTGA
Organism: Chitinophagaceae bacterium; assembly: GCA_031416815.1. Taxonomy (GTDB): domain Bacteria; phylum Bacteroidota; class Bacteroidia; order Chitinophagales; family Chitinophagaceae; genus Ferruginibacter. The sequence continues at coordinate 1,560 of JANOUJ010000157.1, read as the reverse complement.
ATTGCTTATCTGGTTTCCGCTGGTAGCGGGATTGGTGACATTTTTTATACGTAAGGAAACTGCGGTAAAGAACTGGGCATTGCTGGCTTCATTGATCACGTTAAGTGTATCCGTCGTGAGCCTTGTTTTTTCAGATAATACCAAACATTTCTATTTCAATAACGTAAGTTATTTCTGGCTCAAATATCTTGGTAGCAATTTTACGTTGGGCCTGGATGGTATGGGCCACATGCTTACAGCACTTACGGCAATTGCTTTTCCTATTATATTTATTGCCACCCATAAAACAAACTATAAAAATGCCAATGTTTTTTATGGTTTAATGCTGTTAACCCAATCGGGTTTAATGGGGGTGTTTAGTGCAATGGACCTGCTGGTATTTTATTTTTTCTGGGAGCTGGCCGTTATACCGGTTTACTTTTTATGCAGCCGCTGGGGCGGAGAAAGAAGGATCCAGGCAACTTTTAAATTCTTTGTGTACACTTTTACAGGCTCGCTGTTAATGCTGGTTGGTATCATATACCTCTACATGCATACCGTGCCCACTGCAAGTGCTGAGCATTCTTTTTCGATGAATGCGGTTTATGCTGCAGTGCTTTCACCGGCAGAAAAAAGCTGGATCTTCTGGCTTTTCTTTATTGCATTTGCGATAAAGATGCCCGTCTTCCCATTTCATACCTGGCAACCCGATACTTACGAACAGGCACCCACTTCCACAACCATGGTATTGAGTGGTATCATGGTAAAAATGGGTGTGTTTGCAGTCATCCGCTGGATACTCCCTGTTTTCCCAAATGAAGTAACCCAGTTTAGTAATATTGTTATCGGCCTCTCAGTAGTCGGCATGATCTACGCAAGTTTAATTGCCATAAAACAAGATGACCTGAAACGCTTTGTTGCTTATTCATCCATTGCACATATTGGTTTAATGTGTGCAGCTATTTTTACAAAAACTGAAATTGGTTTGCAGGGCGTCATGATACAGATGTTCAGTCATGGTATTAATATTATTGGCATGTGGATAGTGGTTGACCTGATTGAAAAGCAAACTGGCACCCGCAAGATATCTGAACTGGGTGGTATTGCACACAAAGCACCGGCACTAACTATTTTCCTGGTAGTGATCGCACTGGCCAATATTGCACTGCCTTTAACCAATGCATTTGTAGGAGAGTTTATGATGTTCAGCGGTTTATTCACATTTAATATTTGGTATACAGTGGTTGCAGGGCTGAGTATTATCCTGGCAGCCGTTTATACATTGAATATGGTGCAGAAAGTTTTTTACGGCGAAGCAAACAGCATCACAGAAAAAATGCAGGAAATATCCTTCAATCAAAAATTTGTGTTGACTGTTTTGGTTGTATTGATCTTTCTTTTTGGGGTTTTTCCGCAACCGCTTTTTGATTTAACAAAAGATACGGTAGCAGCTATATTAACAAGAATTAAATAACAAAAGCGCCGGTTGGCGTAAATGAGGTTATGAACGCAATAATATTAACAGCAATCTGGGGAGTAATGATGATGCTGGGCGGTGCTTTTATTAAAAGTAAGACCACG
>JANOUJ010000156.1:0-4155 GCA_031416815.1 Chitinophagaceae bacterium | reverse complement strand
CATGCTCTTAAAATTGGTCCAGTGTTTTCATGACGGCTCTGTTCTCCCTAAACATCTGCATACCTTCTTTAACCGTCAAATACTTAAAGCCTCTTTTGTGATTTTTTATGCTGATGATACAAAGCAATTTAAAATGCCGGGCAATTTCTCCCCAGGCAAAAAACAAGGAGTGGCGTGGGTCGTAAATATGCGTGGGCTCGCTGCCGGCCCCATTCAGTTCGATGATAGAAAAATTCTTTCCTGCTTTCAGGTCTTCAACATTATCGTACATCACATCCAGCCGGCCAAAATAGAATTCAGGGATCTGTTTGCAAACCTCGTCAAATGATCTTGTAAAAACTTCATCGGCCCAATGGCTAACATCAATGAATTTTGCCCCACGGGCATGGTTTCCATAGGGCACCAGGTTCTTCACTTCATCTTTTTCCAAAACGGTGTTCAACCCTTCGCCATATATTTTTTGCAAAGCCCCGAGCTGAAAATGGTAACGTGGGTCTTTTTCAATTAACTGAGTTAAGGTAGAAACGCCATCTCCTGTTACCATTAAAAATTCCTTGGCCACAATACCGGTAATGAATCCATCAAGCTTATCAGGCATGCGGCAATAAAATATACCCACTTCTTCGGAGTATGGAATAAATTCCTGCACCAAAAAATCCATGTTTATTTTACCGGCATAGGTGGCAATAGCTTCCAATGCATAAACCTTTTCAACGCCTCTGCCCTTTCCGCCTATATCAGGTTTTGCAATGCATGGAAATGAAATGCCGGAGGCTGCAACTGCCTGTAAAATTTCGGTTGCTGCAGTTCCATTTTTAAAGAACAATGTTTTGGGGATGTATTGCGCCGGAATAATATCATAGATCTCTTTTTTAGACTCCATGAGGAACCCCGCATTCTTAATATTTGGATTAGCGGCATTAAAAAAGAAAAAAGACCTTGCCTTAGCCGAATAATAGAACCACACAAAATACATGGGTATATACACCAAATCAAAAGGCCAGTACTCCCAATGCGTAAGCTTATGAATAAAGAGTTTAAATTTCTTCACTAAATTTTTATTGCAGCTTTATTGATATGGATCGTTTCTGTGTAACGCTTTTGTTGTAACAGGTCGGCATGCAAAAAGTTTAGGGTTTCGTTTTGAACAACCGCCTGTGTAATGCTAAATGTTTTCATGCCGGTTTCACGGCTTATCACAAAGCCGTTTTCGGCATCGCCATTATTACTTGCATGAAAATCATGAATAGTGGCTGCAGTAATTACATCCGGTGAATGAATGAACCGGTCAAACATGTTCTCCCGCTTTGCGATCACTTCATCGGTATACAAAGTAGATGATGACCAGATATAATTGCCGGTAATATCCAAACTCTTTTCGTATCTATTACTTCCATCCCATCGTAATTCTTGCAATGATGTCAGCTGATAGATCACAATGGTAAAGGGTTCAATATTATGAAGGTCAAGCGATCTAAAAAAGGATAGCGGTTCATCTGCTTCCACAATTTCCAGCAGTATTAAACCCCGGCTTTTTCGGTAAGGCGGATTGGAGATGTGCTTTTTAAAGGCGCCATTCAGCAATACGGCAACTACCGCATTATCTGCGGCAGCAAACCAGGTACCACCGGCCTTTGCATCTTTCGGAAAGATGACTCTTTTATTATGTAACTGGTGAAAATCGGGTGCAGCAGCATTTTCACGCTGTATATGTTCATCCCTGTTTGAAGTAATAATTACTGCATTAGGTACCCGAACAAAACTTACTGTGCACATTCCTGTCGGTGTTGTAAGGTTGATGGCGCCACACCAAAACCATCAGCAATATTGAGACCTTTTATCGAAAGCAGGGCCACTTTGATCAAAGCCTGGTGATGGATACAATGTTCAAGGTTGTACAAAACCTCCCGGTAATAGTTCGATTCGATACAAACAGAATCGTCATTGGTTCCGCAAAAGATGTTCACTTCCTTATCAGGCTGCTCTAAATTTTTCTGAATTTCCCTGATGACAGCAACCGCCGCCGGAATATCATTTTCGTAAAGCTGGTTGCGCTTGCGGTCGTCGTAATTTATTTTCCCTTCCGGATAACCACCGATGAGGCATTGATACAGCTCAATGATATGCCGGGTGTGCTGGCCAATGGTTGCATTGCTTAAAGCTTCGCATGGATTGGTATACACGCTTTGCACAGGCAATTGCTGCAATGCATCTGCCAGGCTATTCAAGGCTTCAACGGACTTATTAAAAACACTTGTCAAAATGGTAATTTTAATAGTTTAGGTATATTTCTTCTGTTGATAAAGATCAGGCCCAGGCAGCACCCAAATGTAATTACTGCATAAATGAACAAAACCATATCTCCACCAAAGTTAACGCCCAATTTTGTAAGATGGAAAAAAATTGCTCCCGCCATCAAACCTAAACCCATTAAAGCACCCAATAGTGTAGTCCTGGGTATTAAGATCAGTATAGCAGCCACCAGTTCGGCCACGCCGGTTCCGATCCTTCCCCACGGCTCCATGCCCAGGGTTGTAAACAGTTGCACAGACTGTGTATGTGCCGTAAATTTAAAATACAAAGTTTGCAGCAAAATAATAGCCGCAACTATCCTTAAAACCCAGGTAAAAATTGTTTTTATCATATGTTGCATTTAAGGATGCAATTTTAGAGTAATTATTTGAACGCTTTTGTCTGCCGCCCGACATCTCAAAAACAAACAAGCTAAATGAACAAAACCGGGCTTAAAATACGTAGATGTCCGGGCACAGGTTTCAGTTGCTGTTAATTAATTGTAATTTTATTTCTATGTCATCCATCCGACAGCATGCGGATGCCTCAACTTGTATTTTTGTGTTTTAAATATAATAAATCATGAAACATTTATTCGGTTTAATTACGCTGGCGATCTTTTGTTTTTCAGCTACGGCCCAGGATGCAGGAGCATTACGTAAGAAGCACTTTAACCTGGAAAGTGGTATTGCCATAGATGGGTACGACGCTGTTGCCTATTTTAAACAAAACAAAGCTGTAAAAGGTAAGAAAGAAATGGCAGTATCGCACCAGGGCATTTTGTATTATTTTTTTTCTGAGGCAAATAAAGAAGCATTTAAAGCCTCGCCTTTTAAATACGAGCCCGAGTATGGCGGCTGGTGTGCTTATGCCATGGGGCAAAACGGTGAGAAAGTTTCTGTTGACCCCGAAACATTTAAAATAGTGAATGGAAAACTGTACCTGTTTTATAACCGGTATTTTACCAACACCTTAAAAGACTGGAATAAGAACGAAGCAAATCTTAAAAGGAATGCAGATTTAAACTGGCCGAAGTTATTTAAATAAAAAAACGTTACTTTAATGTAAATTTTACAGCACTTTTTAACAAGGTATTGGTAGTAATTTATATTAAATGAATACCGAGAACAGAACAGAAGGAGTAAGTGCTTTCCTGAAGCAACTTGAACATCCTCTTAAGGTTGAAATAGAAGCTGTAAGAGCTATCATAAGATCAAACCCCAAAATCTGCGAAAGGATAAAGTGGAATGCCCCCAGTTTTTTTTATGTTGACGACCTGGCAACCATTCATGTAAAGGCAAAGCAGCATGTACACCTTATCTTTCATCATCCTGCCATTGTAAAAATTAAATCAGCCCTGCTGGAAGGCGATTATAAAGACAGGCGTATGATGTATTTTGAAAACATGAAAGAAGTGAAAACCCGTAAGAAAGAATTGACAAGAATTATTGATGAGCTGGTTAAGCTGATGGATATGTAGCAAGCCACTTTTGTCATTCTTGTCTGGCTGATGCAAGTTTGCAGGCCAATCATTTCACCAGAGCTTAACATTTTGTACAGGTTTTTTGCTTTATTTTTAGTCAGCAATGTTTTCTACATCACGATATATCATTTCGCTTACGCTGATCTTACTTGCATTTAATTTAAAAGCTCAGAATTTAACCGGTACCTGGGAAGGTGCGTTGAGCACCGACCAGTTTCTACAACTTAATATAATACAAACCGGCGATAAAATATGTGGTTACACTTTCGACCATGTAAAAGCTGATGAGAGGAGTTATTGCAAAGCTTTCTTTGAAGGCCGTTTTGACCGCAACAGAAAGATCCTTTTTATTGATGGAAGATATTTTATTAAGAATTCAG
>JANOUJ010000155.1:0-6588 GCA_031416815.1 Chitinophagaceae bacterium | reverse complement strand
AATGATGTAAGATTTCATGTTGATATTGCCAACGGGCAAAAAACCGGTTTTTTTTTAGATCAACAGGATAATCGTAGGGCGATAAGGGATATTGTAAAAGATGCCGATGTGCTGGGCGCATTTTGCTATACCGGTTCATTTGAAATAATGGCGGGACATTACGGTGCTAAATCGGTTTTGGGTCTTGACATTTCTCAAAACGCCATTGATATGTGCAACAAAAATGCTGCTCTGAATGAACTTTCGGGTGTTTGCCGCTTTGAATGTGTGAATGCATTTGATGTGTTGAAAGAATGGAGTAAAGAAGGAAAGCAATGGGATGTTGTAATGCTTGATCCACCTTCTTTTACAAAAAGCAGGGCTACCATTGATAAAGCTGTTGCAGGGTATAAGGAAATTAATTTACGGGGAATGAAACTGGTTAAACCGGGCGGATTTTTAGTAACATCCAGTTGTACCAACCTGGTGCAACCTGAACTGTTTTTAGACATTATACAAATGGCAGCAACCGATGCTAAAAGAAAAATACGGCAGGTTGTTTTTAATTCACAATCGGCTGATCATCCTATCATACGGGGACAGGAAAATACACACTATCTTAAATTTTTGATAGTACAGGTGATGTAACTTTTTAAAAAAGGTGATTATTTAACTACCTGGAATTTTCCGGAATCAATGATCTTTCCACCCTTATCCCTTAGTTGGTAAACATAAATTCCACGATAAAAATCATCCAGGGGCATGGTCATCATGGGAGGAATCTTATTGAATTCATTTACCTTCTTACCCATAAAATTTTATATCTGCAGGGAAAAAGATTTATCATAGCCATACAGAAATTCAAAAGTGATTGCTGTTGTAGCAGGAATTGGATAAGGTTTTATCAGTTTTGCTATCGGATCGCCCTGTGCAGGGCTTTTTGTTTGAGCAAAAGAAGTAAAATTTAATCCAATCAATAATATTAGTATGTAAACTATTTTTTTCAACTACGTAAAAGTATAGAAAATGTTTTAATTCAGCAATAGTTTGTCTGTTACTTTATTTACAATAAATATAGGCTAAAAACCAGAAATTCCTATTTTTTAGGAAGTTGGTTGCGAATTCGGAACTGATTTTAAGTGCTTAAGCTGGATATCTTTTCATTTATTGCTGCAAAATCGGGCATGTCGCCGGCATTTTCCAACACTTCCGCGTAGGCGAGCATACCATTCTTATCTACTATAAATGCCGCTCTTTTGCTTACACCCTTCATATCCAGTATCCAGTTTGTATACAGTGCGTCATATAAAGCAGAAGCCTCTTTGTTAAAATCGCTGAGTAAAGGGAAATTGTAATGCTGGTCGTCTTTGTATCTTTTAAGCGTAAAAACAGAATCAATTGAAATGCCGATCACCTCGGCATTTATATTACTGTACCGGCCTATATCATCTCTAACGGCACACAATTCTTTAGTACATGTACTGGTAAATGCCTGTGGAAAAAATAAGAGTAACACGTTTTTGCCTCTATAACCGGAGAGACTTACTTTATTTTTATCTGTATCGTATAAAGTAAATTCAGGGGCGGTCTGGCCAATGGTAAGATTCATAAATTGTAATTTTTGTAAAGATAGATGTTGCCTGCTCTGATTAACAGCATTCTTGCTGAATGGTTTCAATTAAAAAACCCCTCTAGAAAGAGGGGTTTTATTGTTATCCAAACAATCCATAAAAACAAAAATCTTAAGTTGTTGGCACACGAATTTTCGTTACAGAAGATTATTTACTGATAAATTCATTTGCAAAACAGGTTAGGGACGTTTTGCGTAAGTTATTTTTATTAATGAAAAACGGGTAAGTGTAAGTGTTTTATTTTTGCGGGATTTACCTGGTAAAAACACGTAGGGGAATGTTCGGACTCAAGTGATATAAGAGCACCTTTAATCATAGGTTGGGTTTTAGTTTTCTTTGTTTCAGTACGGTTACAGGTATAAACGGATACTTTTGATTTTTATTATTAATTAGGGTAAAAACTTAATGATTTTGTGAAAAGAATTTGCTACTGAGGGATATAAAGTAAAAGCCCTCCGAAATTCCGGAGGGCTTTTACTTTATTAAATATCTTTTTGGTATTAATTATTTATTTTTTGAAGGGGTCTTAATTTTTGAGCTGATTACAGGTTTTGCAGCTTCAGTTTTTTTCTTTGAATCATTTTCAGCAGCCCATTTGTCATACTCTTCGGCAGTTAATACATCACCTGTAATGGTAATACTTTTCATTTCATCAACACCGGCAAATTTTACGGTAAGGTTTTTTGTAAAATGACCAGCATTTGCTGCATTAAATTTTGCAGAAATAAAGCCGGAAGCACCTGGTGCGATGGGTGACTTGGTATAATCTCCCATAGTACAGCCACAAGTGGGATTAGCCTGCTCAATAATAAGTGGCTCTTTGCTGATGTTTGTAATAACAAACTTTACTTCTTTTGGCTCGTTCTGCTTTAAATAACCCTGGTTAATGGTTTCGGTCTCAAACTTAGCAACGTCAGCTACTGTTTTTTGAGCAAACAGCATAGCTGAAAAAGTGAACGCAGTAAGTGAAAGGAATAATTTTTTCATGATTGGTTAGGTTTTATGTTGTTTAGTTTTTTAAATCGTTAAGACCTTTATTTTCGGGAGCAGAACTGCCCGGAGTTTTCCATACTTCTCCTTTAATGGTCAATTGTTTCGATTGGGTATCATTATAAGAAACAGTGATAAATTTTGTAAAAGGGCCTTCTGCAGCCGCATTATAACCAACTGTTATTTTCGTAGTTTCACCTGGCGCTACTACTTTATCTTTTTCCCATTCTGGTGTAGTGCAACCGCAACTTGCATTAACGCCGGAGATCTTTAATGATGTGGTACTTCTATTGGTAACTTCAAAAATATGGGTCACTGGTTTGCCTTGTGGAATTTTGCCAAAATCAATTTCCGTTTCCTTTAAGGTCAGCATTTCATCTGCCTGGGCAATGGTTAAAACAGCTGGAGGAGCACTGGCTGTTACAGTACCCGTTTGCGCATGTACAACCGACATCAAACAGATCGCAAACAAGCATGTAATTAATTGTTTCATTTTAGCCTTTTAAAGTTGACGGTATAAAGATAATAAAACGACTGTAACTGCTTTAAATTGTTATGCTGTTAGGAGATTTTTAACAAAGCTGCGCTATAATTTATATTTTTGCCCAAGATTAATCAGGTTATGGATACAAATAGCAATAGCGATGCGGCTTTACAGGAAAAACTGAGTTTCGAAAATTTCAGAAATGAGGTGCTCAAGGATTACGAATTTGCCTGCCAGAGCAGGGAAACCAGTTTATTGGGACGTAAAGAAGTACTGACCGGTAAAGCCAAGTTTGGAATTTTCGGCGATGGTAAAGAAATAGCCCAGGTTGCGGCTGCAAAATTTTTTAAGCCCGGCGATTTCAGATCAGGGTATTACCGCGATCAAACTTTTATGTTTGCAAACAGCCTGGCAACAATAGAACAGTTTTTTTCTCAATTATATGCCGATCCTGATGTAGCAAACGATCCCTTTAGTGCCGGCAGGCAAATGAACGCACACTTTGCCACAAAATTTGTTGATGAGCATGGCAACTGGCTAAACCTTTCACAGCTAAAAAATATAAGCAGCGATATTGCGCCAACGGCGGGCCAGATGCCCCGTGCATTGGGGCTTGCTTTTGCTTCCAAAGCTTTCAGAAATATTAAGGAGCTGAGTAACCTCACCAACCTCAGCACTCAGGGTGATGAAGTTTGTTTTTGTACCATCGGCGATGCATCAACCAGCGAAGGACATTTTTGGGAAACCATCAATGCAGCCGGTGTGTTACAAGTCCCTTTGGCTGTTTTTGTATGGGATGATGGATACGGCATTTCTGTTCCGAAAAAATATCAGACAACCAAGGGATCTATTTCAGATGCGTTAAAAGGATTTCAAAAAAAGGAAGATACAAACGGTATTGATATTTATAAAATGAAGGGCTGGGATTATGCAGGCATGTGCGAAATACTGGAACTCGCCATACAAAAAATAAGGGATACGCATACGCCTGCTATTTTTCATGTGGAAGAAATAACTCAGCCGCAAGGGCATTCCACATCAGGCAGCCATGAAAGATACAAAACAACCGGTCGGTTGGATTGGGAGAAAGAATGGGATGGATTGAAACAAATGCGCCAATGGATCATTGCCAATGCATTGGCCGATGAAGCCGAGCTGATCAATATTGAAACAAGTGCTGTACAATTGGTAAAAGATAGCAAACAAAAAGCCTGGGCAAAATATATTGAACCCATAAAGGCACTGGTTGCCGAAACTGTAGAAATATTAGGAAGTGTAGAATCGAACCCTGCGGTAAAAAAATTATCAGACGAACTTAGTGGTTTACGTGAGCCAATGCGTAGAGATGTGATGAAAACTCTGGCCACCGTTTTAGATCTTGTTGAAAATGATGGGACAAATGAAATTTTTACTTTCTATTCAAAACTAAAAACCGAATACGCGGCGCTTTACAACAGTTATTTATACAATGATGGCCCAAAGTCAGCATTAAAGGTGCCGGTAGTACATGCTGAATACGCAGATGATGGTGCCACTGTGAATGGTTATGAAGTACTGAATAAATATTTCGATGAATTATTCAGTGCAAATAATAAAGTGATTGCATTCGGCGAAGACCTGGGACATATCGGCGATGTGAACCAGGGTTTTAGCGGACTACAGGAAAAACATGGTGCAGACCGGATCTTTGATACAGGCATTCGGGAACTTACCATCATGGGACAGGGAATTGGCCTGGCTTTAAGGGGCCTTCGCCCCATTGCCGAAATTCAATACCTCGATTATTTATTGTACGGACTGCAACCATTGAGCGATGATGTTTGTACAACCCATTTCCGTACTGCGGGGCAGCAAAGTTGTCCGCTGATCGTAAGAACGAGGGGCCATCGGCTGGAAGGCATCTGGCATAGCGGCTCACCAATGGGTATGATCATTAATGCACTGAGGGGTATGTATGTATGTGTGCCACGCAATATGGTGCAGGCAGCCGGTATGTACAATACTTTATTGCAGGGTAATGACCCCGGTTTGGTTATTGAATGCCTGAACGGTTATCGCTTAAAAGAAAAATTACCTGCCAATTTACTGGGCTATACTGTGCCGTTAGGGGTTCCTGAAACTGTTAAAGAAGGAGACGATGTGACGATCGTAACTTATGGATCTACATTAAGGATCGTAATGGAAGCAACAGAAACGCTCGATAAAATGGGCATCAGTTGTGAAGTGGTGGATGTGCAGACTTTATTACCTTTTGATATCGGCCATAAAATTGTTGAATCGCTTAAAAAAACAAACCGCATTGTTTTTGTTGATGAAGATGTGCCCGGCGGCGCAGCCGCTTACATGTTCAATAAAGTGATGGAAGAACAGGGAGGCTATAAACATCTCGACGTATCCCCAAGAACCATTACCGGCAAAGCACACCGCCCATCCTACGGCAGCGATGGCGATTATTTCAGCAAACCCAATACAGAAGATATCGTTGCTGTAATAAAGGAAATGATGAATGAGTAACTATTGAAACCGTCTTCGACAAGCTCAGACTGACAGCTTTCTGTCATGTTTAGCTTGTCGAAACATAGACAGAAAGCGGCTTTTTAGTAATAGCCCTTTCCAATACCTGATCATTATCAAACTATATGATTGATTTCGGTTTTTTACAGGTAATAGATATTTTAGGTACTTTCTCATTTGCTGTATCGGGCGCTTTTTTTGCTATGGAAAAAAAGCTGGACCCTTTTGGTGTGCTCATTCTTTCTTTTGTAACAGCCATTGGTGGTGGCACACTCCGTGATATGATGATCGGTAACCTGCCGGTTGGCTGGTTGCGTGATGAAACAGCTACTATTGTAATTTTTATCGGTGCCATCGGCAGTATGTTCTTCAGCCAGTGGCTGAAAAAAATAAATGCAACTTTGTTTTTGTTTGATGCGCTGGGCCTTGGTTTATTTACAATCATCGGAATTGAAAAAGGAATGGAGCTGCACTTTAGTGTGGGGGTTTGTATTGCACTCGGCACCATTACTGCAAGCTTTGGGGGTGTGATACGGGATGTGCTGCTGAACAATGTGCCGCTGGTCTTTCGCAAAGAGATCTATGCGCTGGCGAGTATTATTGGCGGACTCATTTATTACCTGCTTAAACAAAGTGCATTGAATGATGATGCTGCCAAGATCATTTGCATTTTGCTGATATTGATCATCCGGTTGCTGGCTGTTAAATATAAATTATCACTACCGGTTGTGTATTCAAAAAATAAAAAAGATGAAACTGACGATCTACCAGGTTGATGCATTTACCGATAAGCTTTTCGGTGGTAACCCTGCTGCTGTCATTCCTTTAAATGCTTGGATCGATGACGCACTAATGCAAAAGATCGCCGAAGAAAATAATCTTGCCGAAACTGTTTTCTTTGTACCAAAGCAGGATGGATTTCATATTAGATGGTTTACACCAGAACTGGAGATAGATCTTTGTGGCCATGCCACGCTGGCTGCAGCTTTT
>JANOUJ010000154.1:0-4163 GCA_031416815.1 Chitinophagaceae bacterium | reverse complement strand
TCTGTTCGCAGTATTGGTAACTATGTTCGGGAGATGCGTTTCATCTTTGAGTATTATCCCGACACCCTTCCCTCGCAACCGAAGTTCATTATTTCATTAAAGATTAAAAATTTATCTGATGTTCAAAAGACTTTCGTCCGCCGGAATCAAAGCTGACAAGCGATATGCTGCCGATTGCTCCAACGTTCCGCCCCACTATTGGCAATACTCTTGTTGTAGGAAGCCCGGTAAAGTCACGGGGTGTTTGAGTTTAGGAACGTACTGTGTCCACGTGATGCTGCTTGCCGTGTGTGGGGCAAGGCAGGCTCTTGGGCAGGTTGGCGTTGTGCGTTGGCTTTTGTGTGCCTGCCCATGTGCCTGACTTGCAGCATAGCTCAATGAGAGGCTTGCATTATTTTGTCTTGCCTTTAAGGGTTTCCTTGAGTTGCTTGTTCCCGTATTTGTCCCTTTGTTGTGTTACGCTGCGTAGCCATTGCATGTACATTTTTTCGGGCATTTCCCTGTAGCCCAATTCAAAAAGTTTGATGTACAGTTGTTCCATTTGATTGTATGTAGTTGCGGCTTGGCTGTCTTTGTCTGCCTTCTGTTTTTCGTAAATGCGTTTGAATGTTTCGGCTTTAAGTAAAATGGCTTGTACGTTTAAGGGATGGTATTGCAAAGTGAGGTCGCAACATTTGAGAATGAAACCGTCGTAATAATTTTTGGTTTGGAACTCGTAACCTTTAGCAAGGTCAAGCACACATTGGGCAATGGCTTGTTGGTTGCTTAGGGTATCCATATAAATACCGTTGCGGATTGCATCAACTGGAACGTAACCACTTGTTGCAATCCACGCATCTATTGGGAATTCGCCACTTGTTAATTCCGTATTGTACCAACCTGTTTTTTGACAGCGGTTTTTGATGTACATGTGGTTTGGTGCAAAAGATAACCAACATGTTGCCTCTAATTCGTCCGCCAAAATTTTGTAGAGGTAGGGCAGGGAATGGCAGTTGCCTTTGTGTGCAGATAAAAGTTTAGTAACAAACATATTGCCCAAATCTTTTTGACCGAAGAAGTCGGAAAAGTCATAAGTGTATGGAAGGTGTATAAAATCACCCTCTTTGGTAAGTGATATTTTTAGTGTGTCTTTAAAAAAGGTAAATAGTGCATAATTTTTCTGCACATTAATACTGTCTGAATTATGATAGTCTTTTAGTGGGTTAAATTCCATCCAATATTTTACGAGGGTTGCAAGTTTAACTATATGCTCATCGAATTTTGAATAAATAAGTGTGTTTTCTAAAGCTACATTCTCTGTAAGAAATACGGCATATTTAAATGAAGACGGCTCTCTTTGTGAAAGCATGTCCTCTAATGTCGAAAACACTTTTAAGTAGTTAGAATCAATATTTGCCGGCTTTGAAAAACCGCTTAGAGAATAAAAGAACAATGTTGCTATTAATACTATTCGCAATTAATTAAGTTTTATCGTTGATAAACTTAGTGGGCAACTTCTTTGCCTGTACTATCGGTTACAAACGCTCTATTATTACTATCTATCGGGGAAGGTTTCATCATATTTGGAGGTGGTGGTATAAGGTGATTATCCAGTATTATTTTTTCACTTTTGTTTGTGTACTCTACTTTTTTATTAAGCCTACCATCGTCAATATAATATTCCCAAACGCCCACTTTGTTGCCATCGATAAAGCTTCCTTGTTCTACTATTTTACCTTTCTTATAATTAGAATACATTTTATACATGCCATTTTCTTGTCCATTTTTAAAAGTTTGTTGTATAAAAATATCTCCATCCTCATTATAATCTATACTTTCTCCAGAAAGGCTATCATTAACATAACAACGTTGTGCAGATATACGACCGTCATAATACTCTATCCACATTCCTTCTTTTTTGCCATCAATTGTAGCGCCAATGATTTTTGTCGTGCTATCAGACAACTTTTGACTAACCAATTTTGCAATTGGTGTATGCTCTTGCTGAACACACGCTACAAAACTGAATATTATAAGGGAAGAACAGAAAAAAAATTGTATTGAGAATTTAATATTTTCCATTGACATCTTTTTGATAAAGTTCAGTATATTGATTTGTATTTTTTAATTTGTCAAGTTGTGCAGAAATATTTTGATAGTTTGCATTTCCATTCTGATACAGTTTATTATGGTCTTGACCGGCACTATTTTGAATGGTTTTTAATTGGGCAACATATGCTTGAGTACCAGGTTTTAAAGTCCCGTCTACAATTTTATTTTCAATATTTTTTACCCTTTCTACATTGCTTTGGACATGGACAGACAGTTCATGTGCCATTGCACTTCCAGATTCCTCTTCGTTACGACCTTGGTCAATGCTTACTACATACGTCACACCCTTCGTAATATCATAATTTTTATCTTTACCGAGTTCCTTATATTCTTTGGTATTATCTCTTTCATATTCATTTGTTTGACCTACTACCGGCATACCTCCATTTCCTTTTCCCTCTGGAGCCATAACGGAAGTCGGTTGGCTACTAAGCACTAAGTTATCTTTTGCCCTTGCACCTTGCTTGTCAAAATTAAATGTTGTCGTTTTTCCGCCAATGGTTATACTAATACTTCCCTTAGGCATAAATTGTGCTATCAGTTTATACCCGGCTTTTGTTGACAGCAAGTTTTTAAAAGCATTCAGGTTATCTCTACCTTTTAAATTGGTGGGGTCAACATCTCTTCCATCAGGGTCATTAAATAAGATAGGGTTGTTTAAAGCAAACAAGTAAGGCGATTGAGAATAATACTTTTCAGCCAATGGGTCTGGACTATACCAACGACTTGCCGAAGAATTGTCGCTTGCCTTTTTATAAACTTGCTCTGCATTTAGTAGTCTTACCACTTTTTTTGTACGGATGTTGAACATAACCGTTCCAATTCTTTGTATGCTGTCGGTGTCGAAAAACTCAACATACTTGCCATGTGAAAGGGTTAATACTTTGGCTTTCTTGCCAATGCTTTTGTAAGGGTTGTAATCCTGTGCCTTAATTGAAACTGCAAAACACAAAATGCAAATGGTTGTAAATAGTTGCTTTTGTTTCATAAGCTGTTTTTAAAGAATGTAATGTATTAATTTCTTATGTTGTTTTGGAAAGTGCTTTTCATCTTTTTGAGCCATTCAATTTCAAGCTGCATTTGCCGTTGCAGTTCTTTTGTCTTTTGGTTCTGCTGTTCCTTCTTAATTGATTTACGCCATGTCTGATAGGTTTCTTTTGGTATGTTCTGAAAGCCTGTATTGTCAAGCTGCTGGTAGCTTTCCATCATTTGCTGGTATGCTTTGTACGCTTGTGGATAATTAGGAAGTTCTTGTGGTTTGGGGCTTCCTACTGCTTTTATTTCATTGATGGCTGTTACCGTTGCAATATTTGCATTGAGGATTTTGGCAGATAGGTTTGTGCTGTCTATCTGTTCAATCTTCCTTTGCATCTGTTTTAGAAAATCATCGTAGCCAAACCTTTTTTTATAACCGATTGCTAAGTCTGCCAAACATTGTGCAAATAGTTTGCGTTGCGAAAGTGTATCTAAATAGGTTTTGTTTTTCAATGCGGCAGCGTTAATAAAGCCCGATTGCAGCAACCAATTTTCTGATACAAGGTTTCCGTTTGTACATTCAAATGAAAGCCGCTTGCCATTGTTGTCAAACATTTGAATAAATGAATGTTCGGGTGCTAACGATAAGTTTGCTTTTGCACCCAACATTTCTGCCACGCACAAATAAAGTAATGGCATTGAATGGCATTGCCCTGTGCCTGATGCTAAAAGCTTAGTTACAAAAACCTGTGATAAATCTTTTTCGCCTTTGAAATCCTTAAAGTCATATTTGACTGGCTGTACATTTATGGTTTGTTTGGTCTTTGCGTTGTAGTAATTGTTGGGCTGGGAAAACAGTTTTTGTATGCCATAATTTAAAGCTGTATTGTTTTTGGCGTCGATATGTTCCCGCTTTAAAATTTGCTTTACCAATGCAGCCCTTGCATTGATTGCATTTGCAAACCTGTCAAAGGGAAGTGTATTATTGTAGTATGCGTTCTCAACCAGATAAGTTGCCTTTACAATGGAAAAACTGTCCGGGTTGAATTCTTTTAATAATTGGTTGTAAGTGCTTCTATAAATTTTTGTTTCTTCCA
>JANOUJ010000153.1:0-1758 GCA_031416815.1 Chitinophagaceae bacterium | reverse complement strand
TCCATCTCCCGCAAAGTAGACGCAATGAAATCGTTGCCATGCGCCGAAAACGCCGCAGACTCACTCCGCAATAGTTCAAGCAGGTAACTGATGAATTCTTTTGCATTTCTTCCGTCAAATCTTTCTACGCCACCGCTTCTCAGGGTGTATGTACCGGTTTCTTCTTCTTCCGTTTTTCTAAAAGGCGTGGCAGTATATTGATGCCCTTCATCAGCAAGAGACCGTACAGAGAGAAATTGTTCCAGCCCCGAAACCTTCAAAGGAATAATATTGCTTCCGCTTTTTAACCGGTATTTCAACTCATTTAACTGGCGGTTCATTACTGGAAAACTATTTGTGTAAACATATACCTCATCAAGCGAGCCCTGTTGTAAGGCCGATGGAAAAACAACTTTTACCCAAAGCAATTTTTCCGTAAACTTTTGCAGGTCAGGTTCAGAAAAAACACCGCTAAATTCAGCAGGATAAGCTTCTTTAAGATTCTGTACATTGCCCTGGCGGCTATCATGTATGGCAACAAACTTTCGATTGTAATAATTGCTGATGTCTTTTTCAACCAAAGAAAGCAGGTCATAATCAAAAGTCAGGTCTTTCTTTAAAGCTCCGCCGGACTGTTTATTTTCGTAAGGCAACCCCTCGGTTATGGTTAGTTCCTCTCCTTTTAAGTACCATTTACTCAAAGGCAAAAGCTGGTAATTCAGGTTTGCCAATGTATGCTCCATGTTTTTCCAGTCAAAATAAAAGAACAGGTTATTGATATTATCGATCTTATCATCAACAGTAATTCCAAGCCAGAGCACATTATTATCCAGGCGGCTACCGCCCCTGGTTTGGCCGCTTATCAATTTATTATTGTTTGCGTCAATCGTGTATAAGTTTGTTCCTGTTACCACACAGGAAATTCCTGCCTGCATAAGCTTTAACTTAGCTACCGGGGTAAAAAACACGTCAATACTTTTATCCAGGTTTTCATCCTGTTTTGAAGAGTACTTCTTTTGCGCATAAAAATGATCTGTTTCCGTAATTATTTCTTGTACTTCCACCGGTGTAGCATGCATAATGGCGTGTGCCGGATTTGGACAGGTTAAAAATTCAGGGGCCAGCAGGTTTGCAATTTTCTCAAGCAACCTTACTTCCGAATCCTTGATCTCGTTGCCCAGGTTATACAATTCGGTTGACAGGGCCTCCAGTATTATTTTTACAATGGGGTCGAGGTATTCAGTATTTTTCAGGTTCCAGTAATTCAATGCATGTTTCAGCATCCGGTTCCTGATTATTTCTTTTGAATTGGCTGTGTCTGAAAACATACAAATTGATTTATACTAGTTTACAGCTAAGGGACTTAAGAACAAGCTGTTATTAAACTTAAACGATTCTCCTGTTTTTTGGATCGTACCTGTCAATTCTATATCTACCCGCTTTTTAATTTCCGCATGTTGCTTAAGCAAATGAGTTTTTTCAATTTCTGTTATGGATACCCCCAACTGGATGTCAGATAACCGGTGTTCATGCGTAGTGATGGATTTAAGCAAAGATTGCCTCAATTTTTCTTCCCATTTATTTTCACTTACTATTAGTTCAAAGTCCAGGTCCCATATCTCACACCCAAAGGTGGGGTCATGCCTGTGCTCTCCAAAACGGGTCATAACGATAAGCTCAAGGGTTTTGGTAATTGATTCCTTCAGGTCGCAATTAGGCAGTTCATTGCCTTCCAGCAATGATGAAAGTTTAAGCGGTGTTTTATAATAAATGATATTC
>JANOUJ010000152.1:0-6486 GCA_031416815.1 Chitinophagaceae bacterium | reverse complement strand
CATAATCGTGCGGCGTGTTGTTGATGTTGTTGGCGGCGGCCCCTCCTAAATCGTCCCCCGAGGGGAGGACTTTTGGAGACTCTCCTGGTTCAGCAGTTTCTATAATATTTCCAAAGAGATCCAATTGGGCAGTAGGTTTTTTCGGCTTTGCTACTTCATTATTATTCCACGATTCCGGTGCACCATCAATATCATCTCCTAAAATCCTTTTGCCCAGTGTCTTGAATTCCAGCTCTTCAAATATTTCTTTTAACGCAGGTTTGTCCATCTCCCTTATTAAAAAGTTCTCTTCATGAAATTCAACGGGCACGTTTAAAATTATAGTGGCTAATTTCTTACTCATGATCGCCTGTTCTTTCCCGGCCCTGATCTTTTCGCCCAAAGAACCTTTTATGTTATCTGCATTTTCTAAAATTTTTTCCAACGATCCGTATGCTTTCAAAAGCTTGGCAGCAGTTTTTTCTCCAACACCTTTTATGCCGGGGATATTATCTACTGCATCACCCATTAAACCCAGCATATCAATCACCTGGTCCACATTGGCTATATCCCACTTTTCGCAAACCTCTCTTGGCCCCATTATTTCAAATTTACCACCCTGGTAAGGCGGCTTGTATATCTTAATATTCTCAGAAACGAGCTGCCCGTAATCTTTATCAGGCGTAACCATATAAACTTCGTATCCTTCTTTTTCAGCCATCTTTGCCAGCGCACCAATTACATCATCTGCCTCATAACCATCAATGGCAATAACAGGAATATTTAATCCTTCAATAATTCTTTTTATATCGGGCACGGCCGACGAAATATCTTCGGGAGTTTCCTGCCGGTTGGCTTTGTAATCGGCAAAGTCAGTATGGCGTTCCGTAGGAGCATGCGTATCAAAACACACGGCCATGTGCGTGGGATTTTGATTTTTGATCAATTCGAGAATGGTGTTTGTAAAGCCAAACTGTGCATTGGTATTGCGGCCCTTGCTGGTGATACGTGGGTTTCGTATAAGTGCGTAATACGCACGAAAAACAAGCGCATAGGCATCTAATAAAAATAATTTTTTTGACATGCCATAAAAGTAAAGCAATTGTGGCTGCCAATCAAAGGCCGGAAAAAAAAGTATGTACAGTTAAAAAAAAAGAATGCTTTAAATAATCGAGCTATCAACCTGAGCCTGCCTTTGTCGGCAGACAGGCTTGTCGAAGGCGGGTTACGAGGAAATCATACCGGCTTCGACAATCCCGATAGCTATCGGGACTGACAACTTTTTAATTGAACCACTTATGGTTAAAACCTCAAAAGCTGCTCCCTGGCAGGAACAGCTTTTTAAGATCATTAAACTCAAATAAAACAAAAACTAACTATTATGAAATTACAGACTGGTTATCTGTAACCTATTTTCCTGGGGTTGATCATTGTTTTGAAAACTTAACTGCCACTTTGAAATATTGGAAATACTCCAGTAATTATTCAGTTTAGATAAAGCCGGGTCTTTGGTGTTGAGATTGATGGAAATTCTTTTCAGGATATCGTCTTCGGCCCAGTTGCCCGTTATTTTTTCACCATTCTTATAAGCTACGATCTTTCCCGACGACTCAAATGTTAGCATGCAGCCATCAAACGCTGCGGTCTCGTCATTTTTTGATTCTGTAAACAGATTTATTTTCCAGGCGCCCTTGATGACATGTGGTGTAGCAGATATGGCAGTAGTGATCTTATCAATGCCGGTGCAGGCTGCGAAATAAAGTATCACCGAACACTTGACCGCAAAGAGGAGTATTGGCTTTTTCATTATATTAGGATAATTGGTACCTATATAACAGAAAAAGCCATCATGTTATTGTGTAAAGACGGGGAAAATCAGAACCGGGTATCGAAATAAACAGGTAACATGGCCCTCCAGGTTGGCCAGTCATGTTTCCATTCTTCGCCCCACACATCTAGTTCATAATTGATGCCTTTGCTATAAAGCAATGCTGCAAACGCTTTGGAGGCATTGGGATCTTCGTAGGCACCACTTCCGGTTAAAATATGAACGTGTGTGCTTTTACGGATCTGTTCCAGCATACCGTGGTCCTCCAGGTTACGGATATAATGCATAGGGCTGTTGAAATATACCTGGTCATCAAAATAACCATCGGTATATTCAGTAAGGTCGTATACACCGCTCATGGCGATTACACCGTTGATAAGATCGGGGCGCTTCAAAAACAAGTTCATGCTGTGCAAAGCGCCAAAGGAAGCGCCGCAAGTGATGATGTCTGTTTCATTAGATGTGCTGTTTTTAATGAACGGAATCACCTCATTATAAACATATTCGTTAAACTGGTTTTGGCGTATGGCTTTATGTGCGCCAGCCATTTCTTTATTAAGCCAGCTTTCGTTGTTGATACTGTTAATTGAAAAAACCTTTATTTTTCCGCTATTGATATACGGTGCCAGGGTTTCCATCATTTTAAACCGCTCATACTCCAGGTAATCTGCCGCAGCAGTGGGTACAAATAAAATGGCTGTGCCATAATCTCCATAAGTAACGATGGGCATTTCTTTTTGCAGTGCAGGACTGAACCAACTGTTTAACTCTTTCTTCATATGCGGTAAAACTAATTTAATATTTTTATGTTGAACTTTTTATAGCACGCCCTCCTTTATCTCCGTCCACAATTCCCTGTAGCAATTGGCAGCATAACTGCTGTTGGCAAACTCCATGATAGGCGCTTTGTGTATGCCCATTTTTTCTACGTCGCTTAAATAAGGTATGTAGTTTTGGAAGAAACGTTTGTCTTTGTATAGTTCTTCCATGATCTCGTTGTGCAGGTTTTTACGCAGGTCCGTCATGGTGAAAAAGCACATCATTTTACTAATGTCTAAAGCTTTTTCTTTAAAATAATCTTTAACCATATTGTATGTGCGGATAGAGAGCGTGGTTGGTATAACCGGCATCAGCACTATGTCTGCAGCGTTAAAGATATTTTCGCTCAGCGCACTGAAGCCGGGAGGACAATCAATAAAAACAAAATCATATTCCTTATCCAGTTGCTTCAATACAGCTTTCAAGCGATTTTTGTTTCCCTTCATTTCGTCCTGCATGATCTCAAAACTTTTGCTGCTGTTATCAGCCGGTATCACATCCAGCAATTCAAAGTCAGTACTCAGGATGGCATTCTCCAGGTCAGCATCTTTGGTGATCAGTTTTTTTATACCGGGATGGGTTTTGGGTTTTGCTTTGTAATAAAAAGAAGACGAGCCCTGCGGGTCAATATCCCATAAGAGCGTTTTAAAACCATCAGCCGCAGCCAGGTAAGCAAAGTTTACGCAACTGGCAGTTTTGCCAACGCCACCTTTCAGGTTGTAAAGAGCGATTGTAGTCATAACATGTTGATTTTATATTAAGGGAGGTTAAGATAGCAAATTATTTTTTCATTCCCTCCAAGTCTTTCTGCATCCGGAACATCTCATCCCTTAACCGGGCTGCTTCCATAAAGTCCATATCCTTTGCAGCTTTGGTCATATCTTTTTTTATTCTGACAATGGCTTTTTCCAACTGTGGAATGGTAGCATACACAGCCTGGTCCTCGGCGGCAGCGGTTACCAGTTCCCCATCGGGTGCTATCGAGTAAGGGTTTGAGGGGTCGTAACCTTTTACATCCAGCACGGAGCCCTGTGCAAAGATCTGTTCTGTACTTTTTATGATGGTTGTGGGGGTAATATTATGCTCTATATTGAATGCTACCTGTTTTTCTCTGCGGCGATTGGTTTCATCAATGGTGCGTTGCATGCTCTCGGTCATTTTATCTGCATAAAAAATTACCAGCCCATCCACATTTCGGGCAGCACGCCCTGCAGTTTGGGTTAAGCTTTTTTCATTACGCAAAAAACCTTCCTTGTCGGCATCCAAAATTGCCACCAAAGAAACTTCGGGCAGATCCAACCCTTCCCTTAATAAATTAACGCCAACCAACACATCAATTATACCCAGCCGCAATTCACGAAGAATTTCAATTCTCTCCAGTGTATCCACTTCGCTGTGTATGTATTTGCTTTTTATATTAATTCGATGCAGGTATTTATCCATCTCTTCGGCCATGCGTTTGGTAAGCGTTGTTACCAACACCCGATCACCTTTTTTTATGCGCTTGTCAATTTCATCCAGCAGGTCATCTATCTGGTTGATGGATGGGCGAACTTCTATCGGCGGGTCCAATAACCCGGTTGGCCTTACTACCTGCTCAGTTACAACACCTTCGCATTTCTCCAGTTCATACTGGCTGGGTGTTGCTGAAACATAAATGGTTTGGTTAAGCAGGCTTTCAAACTCATTAAAATTTAGCGGCCGGTTATCTAATGCTGACGGCAAACGAAAACCATAATCAACCAATATGAGTTTTCGGCTTCTATCGCCACCATACATTCCACTCACCTGTGGTATGGTTTGATGACTTTCATCAACAATGCACAAAAAATCTTTCGGAAAATAATCTAATAAACAAAACGGTCTGCTACCGGGACGTCTCCTGTCGAAAAAACGGGAATAATTTTCGATACCATTGCAATAACCCAATTCCCGGATCATTTCCAGGTCGTAATTCACCCGTTCACTGATGCGTTGTGCTTCAATATATTTGCCCGAATTTTTATAATAAGTCTCCTGTGCTGCCATTTCATCCTGTATCTCATGTATCACTTGCTGCAGTACATTTTTTGGCGCCACATATAAATTTGCCGGGAAGATAGCGGCATTCTCCACCGTGCTGATACGCTTGCCGGTTCTGAGTTCCAGCGTTTCAATGGTCTCAATCTCATCGCCAAAAAAAGCAATGCGGTAACCGAAATCCACATATGGTAAATTAATATCGATGGTATCGCCTTTAACACGAAATGTTCCTCTTGTAAAATCACCTTCGCTTCTGTTGTACAAAGAATTTACAAGTGCATGTAAAAATCCCTGCCGGGAAATTACCTGCCCCTGTTGAATACGGATGATGCCATTCTCATAATCAGTTGGATTGCCCATACCATAAATACAACTAACACTTGCAACAATAATAATGTCCCTGCGTCCGCTTAATAATTGTGCCGTTGCCTGAAGGCGAAGTTTATCTAACTCTTCATTAATGCTAAGGTCTTTTTCAATGTAAGTATTGCTTACGGGCATATAAGCCTCTGGCTGGTAATAATCGTAGTACGAAACAAAATAGCCAACAGCATTGTCAGGAAAAAATTGTTTGAACTCGCCGTACAATTGCGCAACCAGGGTTTTATTATGGGTGATGACCAAAGTAGGCTTTTGCGTATTCTGAATCACATTGGCCATGGTATATGTTTTACCGCTTCCGGTAACACCCAATAAAGTCTGGTACTTTTCTCCATTCAAAATACCGTCCGTAAGTTGGCGGATGGCTTCCGGCTGATCACCGGCGGGTGAATAAGGTGAATAGAGTTGAAAAGGCAAGGCTTATAAATTAATGAGGCTGCAAATTTACCAAGATAAACCTTATCTCCTCTTATTTAAAAAGATCAGGATGCTGTTTGTTAAAGTAAGTTGCATCCTGGAAGGCTTTGGCAACTGCCAGCAAAGTTGCTTCACTGTATAAATTACCAACAAGCGTTATATTGGTGGGCAACTTATTTTTATTAAAACCGGTAGGGAAACAGAGTACAGGGTGACCTGTAAGATTAGTGATCGCCACCTGCTCTCCTCCATACGTGGGACAAATAAAAACATCGTATTCATTAATTACAGTATTTACTTTCTGCATCAACAAATAACGATGGCGGTAGGCATTAATGTATTCTACGGCGGGAATAAATCGTGCCGAACGAAATTGATTGGGCCAATCACGCTTGCCCTGCCTTGTCATCATATCATCCAGTTCGCTTCTGGTAAATTCATCAAACTGTGCTGCACATTCTGCACTGATGATAGGGCCAATAATATCAAAATTGTAAACTCCGGAATCCGGAAAATCAACAGGGATTAATTGTGCGCCCAAGCTTCTATATACTTCCAGCACTTTTAATTCATTTCCCAAAGTGTCGCCACTCTCAAAATAATTTTTTGCGTAAGCAATTTTCATTTTTGAAAGATCAACTTTGCCCGTGTAATTAAAAGGCATATTAACTGCTGCCTGGTCCTTTCCATCGGTACCATGTATAAAATAAAAAACAACTGCTGCATCTTCGGCCGACCTGCAGATGGGACCTATCTTATCCAGGCTGTAGCTTAAAGCCATAGCCCCAGTTCTACTGGTACTGCCAAAACTTGGCCTAAGGCCAGTTGCCCCACATTGGGTGGAAGGAGAAATAATTGAGCCAAGGGTTTCGGTACCAATGGCAAATGGCACCAGGCCGGCAACCGTGGCAGCCGCTGAACCTGCTGATGAACCACTGGAACCTCTTTTTAAATTCCAGGGATTTTTTGTTCGGCCACCATACCAATAATCTCCCATGGCCAATGCACCTAAGGTGAACTTTGCGATCAATACGCCGCCT
>JANOUJ010000151.1:0-3591 GCA_031416815.1 Chitinophagaceae bacterium | reverse complement strand
AGCGCTGTAGGCATTCTTAGCCAGGATAGCGCCGCTGCGTTCATCAAGTTCTGTTATAGTATGTTTTAAATACTTTGTACGCAGCTCTCCCAACACCCAGTCTATAAAGCCCGTAGCTGAAATGCGCCGTTGCCTGCCGGATTGATTACGGAGTTTTATAACAATATATTTTACCGGAGCTTCGATGTCGGTAAACATAGTCAACTCTGTATATATCCCATCTTCGCTATGTTCAAACACACTGTATCCAAAACCATGGCGTGTTATGTATGGCGAAGTGCCCCGGCAGGGCATTGGGGACGGCGACCAAAACTTACCGCTCTCTTCGTCTTTTAAATAAAACGCTTCTCCCCTAAGATCATTTACCGGATCATTATTCCACGGGGTGAGCCGAATTTCATGCGCATTTTCTACCCAGGTATAGGATAACCCACTTTCTGAAACGATGCTGCCAAAGCCAGGGTTGGCCAATACATTTATCCAGGGTGCAGGCGTTTTTTTATCGGGGGTAGTGGTTATAACGTACTCTTTGCCATCAGCTGTAAATCCACCTAATCCATTAAAAAATTGAAGGTCATTCCGTTTTTCAACCGAGCTATTTATAAATGGATCTGTTTTTACAGAGATGAAAAAAGGTATCGCTGTTTTGCTTTTTATTCGCCTGTTCATTTGTTCTTCCAGCGTACCAAATTTATCAGCTATTACAACATGAGCAACTGCTTCAAACAAACTCCTGTCTTCATTTGATATTTGTTCGGCTGCCCTTATAAAAATACCGCCTGGTTTTTCTTTCATTTCATTACCTGCACCCGGGGTAATAAGGCTATGAATAAGATTGTGTAATTCCTGCCTGTAGCCTCCATGGTCATCATTTAGAATTACCAGATCTACAATCAGTCCTTTCAGACGCCAATAGTGATGCGCCTGCACCATTTGCTTAACAAGCAGAATGTTTTCTGCATCTTCAATTTGAACCAATACGATCGGAATATCCCCGGATATAGAATACCGCCACAAACCAGATTGCCCTATTCTGTTTTTAATAATAACACCAGGATCTGCACGGTATAATTGATTTGAGAAAATAATGGAGCCTGCAAGGCGTGAAAACAATTGAGCATCAGCTTCAACTGCATTAAGCTGTCTTAATATTACCTGGCTATGGGTCCATGCCAGTTCGAGCACACGGTTGAATAAGTGAAAAGCCTGGTATTTATCAATAAGATTATTACAAATTTCTTTGGTTTCTGCCGCACCTGAAATAATATCTACGGTTACCGATTCATTACCTTCTAAGGTAATTCTGTATTGTATCGAAACAATCGGATCCAGCACCGATCCACTGCTGCCGCTCAGCGGTTCGGTACGCCTCATTACTTGTGGCTGGTTTATATTATTTCCTCTGCCAATAAATTTATCCCGATCTGTTTCGTAGCTAACATTTAATATTTCTGCATTATGCACTTTCATTAGATGAAACATCCAGGGAGTTTTCTCTTCTGTTGAGCGGGGTCGGCGGGTACATAGAATTGCATTTCGCTGTTCATTAATTTCTGTTTGAACAAATAGATTGCTAAACGCCGGATGCGCCTCGTCAGCTGCCTGAGCAGCCAACACTACTTCAGCATAGCTGGTAATTTCGATAACTCTTTTTTTACGGGAACGATTGGTGATTTGTACTCTTTTTAATTCAATATCATCTTCCGGCGAAACGACAATTTCTGTATGTGTTTCCAGTGAAAAATCGCGGCGACGAAATTCAGCCCTTCCCTCCGAAAATACAGCCTCATAATTTTCACCTTTCTGCAGCGTTGGCTGAAAAGCAGATGACCAAAATGAGTTACTTTCCAGGTCACGTATATAACAAAAGCTACCCCAGTTATCGCAGGTAATGTCTTCACGCCAACGGGTAACGGCAATATTTTTCCAGCGGCTGTATCCACCACCTGCGTTAGTAACCATTACGTGATAATTACCGTTTGACAATAATTGTATTTCGGGTACAACCGTGTTAGGTGTATTTACAACACGGATAGAGGGATTGGTGCCCGAAATGATGCTGGCATCACCGGCATGAACACTTGGAGAATAGAAAGTAGTGACTCTTGGTATCCGTTCCTGTAATAATAGTAATGTTGATTTTAGATGCACCT
This sequence comes from Chitinophagaceae bacterium, assembly GCA_031416815.1. GTDB lineage: Bacteria > Bacteroidota > Bacteroidia > Chitinophagales > Chitinophagaceae > Ferruginibacter. The sequence continues at coordinate 1,438 of JANOUJ010000151.1, read as the reverse complement.
CAGATTCAAATCTTTTTTGCATAGGCCGGTTATGAAGCAGGTAAGAAAGTGCAAGAAAAGACATACCCTGGTGATGCGACATGAAAGATTTAATCACCACACTTTTTTGTTTCTTCAGTAAACGGATAGCTGTGTAATCAATTGCTTCGTAAAAGCCATAATCGCCTTCATAACCTTCCTCTTTTAATACCTGCAAATTGTTATACGCATCTTTAGGCGCTACCATCAACGCCAGTACCGTTGAGTAAGGTGAGATCACCAGATCTTCCCCCAAACCCCTTTTGAAACCTATACCCGGAACACCAAATGATTTATATTGATAATTAAGGTGGGCATCTACCATATTATATCCCGATTCCGACATGCCCCATGGAATTGAATGTTTTTTGCCGTATTCAATTTGCTTACGAACAACGGCCTTGTTTGTTTGATCCATTAACGTCTTCTCGTAAGTGGGCATTACCAACAGCGGCATCAGGTATTCGAACATAGAACCTCCCCACGAAAGCAGCACCGGTGCACCACCCTGGCTGGTGAGCTGCCTGCCTAATGCAAACCAGCTTTCCTGCGGTAATTTACCTTGTGCTATTCCAACCAGCGTTGTTAACCTGGCTTCAGAAGCCAGCAGATCATAGTAACCATTATCTCTCCTACGATCTTCGGGATGATAGCCTATTGAGAATAAATTTTGTGACTTGTCAAACAGAAAATCATAATCCATATTTGAAAGATTCAGGCAATGCTCAGCAAGTATTTCAATGGAAGCTATAAGTTCCGTTGCATGGCTGGAAGATGCTGCCAACACAGCACTGAATTTGGTGAGCCAATCATTATCCGCAACATTTTTATTTATAGCAGAAAAAGAATGTTGTGTGTTTAAAAACCGCTGCTCTGCAGATGCAATGTCTTTTAACGAAGGGATAAGCCGGAATCCAGAAATAAATATTTCATATTGTGCAGGTACTGATGAAAACAAAAGCCATGGTGCCAGTGCATCAATATGATTTTTCTGTTGGGTAATTTGGTGCAGTACTTTTTGAGACCAGATCGCTTCATGTTCATTAGCTCCGAGTTTTAATGTTGATAGTATACTTGCAAAAGAAATCTCCAACTCATCTAAGTACGCTTTTATATCCTTAACCTTATGAATTTTATCTCGGAAGTTTTTTTCCAGCTCATTACGAAACGTCAGTAGTATTTCTTTTTCTATTGCATATTCCAGCAGCACATTAACGGTATCTATCAATCCTTTAAAAAAACTTTCTTGCACTATTGCATCATCGGGCAGTGCCAGCAGTCCTTGTTTTAAAGTAATAAGATGTCCCGCCATGTTTCCACTGTCAACCGAAGAAATATATTTTGGTAATAATGGTTCTAAAGAAATAGTATCGTACCAGTTATACAAATGCCCACGGTATTTTTCCATGCGCTGCATGGT
>JANOUJ010000150.1:0-2212 GCA_031416815.1 Chitinophagaceae bacterium | reverse complement strand
AAATGTTTTATCTCATTAAATATCCAGGGATAACCGATCGCAGCTCGACCGATCATAATACCATCAACGCCATATTTATTTTTATATTCAAGCGCTTTTTCAGGGCTATCTATATCGCCATTACCAAAAATGGGCATGGTTATCCTGGGATTGTTTTTCACTTTGCCGATCAGTTCCCAATCCGCCTGGCCCTTATACATTTGTGATCTGGTGCGGCCATGAATGGCCAACGCTTTTATGCCAACATCCTGTAAACGTTCGGCAACTTCTTCAATATTTTTTGTGTTATCATCCCAACCCAACCTTGTTTTTACCGTAACAGGCAACGAAGTGGATCTCACAACTGCACTGGTAAGCCGCACCATCAGGTCAATATCTTTCAACACGCCGGCACCGGCTCCTTTTAACGCTACCTTTTTTACCGGGCAGCCAAAATTTATATCCAGCAGATCGGGGTTGGTTACATCCACAATTTTTGCTGCCAGCGAAAGACTTTCTTCATCGCCTCCAAATATTTGAATGCCCACGGGCTTTTCGTAATCAAATATGTCAAGTTTCTGGCGGCTTTTAATGGCATCCCGTATAAGCCCTTCGCTACTGATAAATTCGGTATACATCAGGTCGGCTCCATGGTCCTTACAAACGGCACGGAAAGGCGGGTCACTCACATCCTCCATGGGAGCAAGCAAGAGGGGGAAATCGGGTAATTGTATGGGGCCAATGTTGGGCATTTTATTTTTTAAACCTTTTAGTCATTGTATATTGCGAGGGCAAATTTACAACTAATCGGCTTAGCTATGCAATACAGGAGCGTTAAAGGGTTTACAGGATGGGCGCAAGTGGGTATCTTATTGATCTTTTTTGGAGCAGGTTTTATACTGGCTGCGGGTGTTCAGTTGCTTATCGCCTATCAACTGATCCCTGCCGGTTTGCCGCCCGATAAAATGGCAGATGCCATGATCAATTCCATGTTACAGCCGGAAAATATTGGGGCTGCAAGACTTTCACAGATTTTAGGTACATTTTTTCTTTTTTTTGTACCTGCCATTTTATTTATGCTGGTATGCCACGGCAAAAATACATTCTGGCTCGGCGTAAATAAACATGTTAATGGCAGGCAGATCATTTTCGGGTTCTTCCTTATTTTTTTAGCCAATGTAATTGCCAATCCTTTGGCAGATCTAAGTAAATCGCTGCTGGTGAATTTACCAAAATTGAATGCGCTGGGAATGGTTTTGGAAGCTGAATATACCAAACAGGTAATGGCATTAAGCAATTTAAAAAGCTGGGGCGAATTTTTTATGGCCATTGTCATCATGGCTTTTTTTCCGGCATTGTTCGAGGAGATATTTTTTAGGGGAGCCATACAGAATTTATTGGAGCGGTGGTGGAAGAAACCTTTACTGGCAATATTGGTTACTTCTTTATTGTTTAGTTTGATCCATATGTCGGTGTTTCTTTTTTTAAGCAGGGCAGTGCTTGGTTTTGTTTTGGGGCTGATGTACCAGCGGAGTAAAAACTTATGGGTAAATATTATTGCACATTTTTTAAATAATACCGTGGCTGTTATCCAGTTGTTTTGGTTATCAACCCAATCAAAAAAAGTGGAGGTAGATAAATTAGACCCCGATGTACCCTGGTGGGCGGCATTAATTGCAGTGGCCATTACCTGGGGTTTGTTTTTGCTGTTTGAAAAAGCATCCGCTAAAAATAAAACCCAGATCGCTTCTGAAGAACAGAACCTGATGGAGCAAAGCGATATCCTGCATCCCTTTCCCGAAAGTAAAAACAACTAGTATTGGCATTAAATATTCAAACATTTAAAACCCGGGCCTTAACTGCATTGCTTTTTGTGGTAGTGATGCTCACAGGGCTACTTTGGAATTTCTGGAGCTTTTTGATCTTGTTTACAGTGATACATTTTGGGTGTTGGTTTGAGTATCTAAAACTGGTTGAAAAAATCTGCACAACAAAAATTGATATTGTTATTAAATGGTTTTTTGCCATTTGTGGTTTTACATTGATGATTGTGTTGGGGATTCAAAATACATCCTATGATGCCGGAATGAAAATTGCCGGATATGAAATAAGCTTTAAATTATTATTTTGGTTTTTATTGTTCATTTGTTTAATTGCTTTTCTTTTCCAGAACAAACAAGTGCCGACGAAAGCAAAATGGATGAGTTTTGCTGGTCTTGCTTACATCTCACTT
>JANOUJ010000149.1:0-11974 GCA_031416815.1 Chitinophagaceae bacterium | reverse complement strand
GGCACTTACTGCTTCCGAAGCTTTGCTGTAACTATGATATAGAATCATAGATACTCCATAATGTCCGGACAATAGCTGAGCTGCATATTTGGCGGCATTTAAAGATGTTTCCGAAAAATCAACAGGTACAATAACTGTATTCATGTTTAGTAGCTTTTGTTTAATGTATGCAAAATTACTCAATTTATGTGTGATAAATACCCATAAATGCTGTAATTACTGAGAATTATCCCAATTTCCACCTTCATTTAAAAACCTGTTTATTTATCTTTGCCAGCCATGGCTCAAAAAAAATTAGAACGGTTTGCGGCAATAAAAGCGTTCGATAATGTAATGGAGTACCCCCCGGGTATGAAGGGAAAGTGGCATGAATTTTTTAAAAATACAAATCCCATTGTCCTTGAACTTGCCTGCGGAAGAGGAGAATATACAGTAGGCCTGTCTCTCTTATTTCCCGATCAAAATTTTATAGGCGTAGATGTGAAGGGCAACCGAATGTTTATAGGCGCAAAAAAATGCCTTACCCATAACATTACCAATGCAGGCTTTTTACGTACCCAGATTGAAAAACTGGCAGACTATTTTGCACCCGGGGAAGTGGATGAGATATGGATCATATTTCCTGACCCACAGTTACGCATTTCCAAAGCAAAAAAAAGATTAACACATCCCAGGTTTTTAAGGCTGTATCAGCAGATGCTGAAGCCCGGGGGCTTTATTCACCTGAAAACCGACTCCCCCGATCTGTATCTTTTTACAAAGCAGGTTGCTCAACTTTATGAATTACAAATTGTTGAAGATTTGGATGATGTTTACAGTAATGCTGCGCTGAAGGAAGAGCTTACAATAAAAACTCACTACGAAAGCCTGGACATTGCTCAAAGCAAAAAGATCCATTACCTGAAACTTACTTTGCCGGTTGCCATAAAGGATATTGATGAACAACTGCAACAAATATTAAACGATGCTAAACAGTTGGATTGAAAACACAGACTTTTATTACAATGAGCATGGGTTCATCGTGCTGACAGCAAAATACCACCTCAACAGGGGACATTGTTGTGGCAATGGCTGTAAACATTGTCCATATGAATATAAAAATGTTCCGGAACCGAAACGAAGTAGCCTCCCCAACCCCTCCCAAGGAGGGGCTATAGAACCTAAAAATTAATTGTATCTTTTCTTATATGAAAAAGAAAAACTCTAAAAAAATTCTTACTGCTAAAACTCCTCCCCTTTCGGGGGTTCGCAAGCGCAGCGAAGAGAAGGAGCTTAGCTCGGGTAGGGGGCCGTACAGTTTTTTTGCAGATGTTTATGAAGTGGTAAGACAAATACCTAAAGGAAAGGTAACCTCTTATGGTGCTGTTGCGGCTTATTTAGGCACAAAATTAAGTGCCCGCATGGTAGGCTGGGCAATGAATGCAGCCCACACGGCAAAACCTAAAGTGCCTGCACAGCGTGTGGTGAACCGCAACGGCATGCTGACCGGTAAACATCATTTTGCAACTCCTACTACGATGGAAGAACTGCTAAAGAAAGATGGCGTTGTAGTTAAGAACGATACTGTGGTTGATTTTAAAAAGATTTTCTGGGAGCCATCCGAAGCATTGGAATTGTAATTTTTTTATCAACACTACTTATAAACCTTTACTTTACACTATTGAACAATAGCATAAATATTAAATGAGTAATACCATAAACAAAGGCCAGGTAAGTTTCGTTAACCACGAAAAAAAGTATGTCATTATTGAGTACGAACAGAACGGAAAGAAAAAAGTAGTGCATGGAAGTGTTGATGAAAAACACGTGAAGAAGAAGCATGTATTTCATATTGGTGATACAGTGAGCTTTACTGCAGGCTTATCGGGTCGTGGCGATAAAATGGTGGCTTCCGATATTAAATTCCTGTATAACAATGCACTGGATGTATTGATCAACAAAGCAAGAACAGAAAATAACTTTATCGGTTATTTAAAGATCGTTGATGACAGGTTTTTTGTAAAAGAAATCGAAAGTTATCTGTTCTTTCCTGTTATCATGTCGCCCTGGCAATTAAAACCAACCGACGAAGAATTAAATGAAGCGGTAACATTCGCATTAGAAAATCTCGAAAAAAAAGAAAAGATCACTGCCTCACTGTTTACCCTAAAGTTTATTCCGGAATATTATTCTGCTGAAAGAGCTTTTAAAAAGCAGGAGCCGATAAATGCTGAGATATATAAGATCACTAAATATGGCATTTACCTGAACCTGTTTGGAGATAAAGTTCAGGGAAAAATTACCCCCGAAGCTGATAGCCTGCCCGGGAACTTAAAAACGGGCGATAAAATAAATGTGCGTATCTCTTACTTCAGCAAAATAAAAATAGTTGTTGAACGTGTTCTATAGATCCTCTAGTTCTGCTTCGCTGATCTGCAATTGCAACAGCATTTTAAGTTTTGATGGCGCTGTCATTACAAATGTAAAAAGGATCACCAGCACAAGCGCCAGGAATGCATAGTTACCAGTTAGGAAAAAGCAAATAGTGCAAAAAATAGATGGCCCTTCCAACAGTGCCCACTGTAAAAGGCACGCTGCCCGGTATGTTGCAAATTTTTCCTTTGCATTTTCCTGCATGTCCCTTATCTGTATAAATTTCTTCTTAAAAAAAACCATGCCTCCATATATCCCCCCTGCCACAAAAATTAATGCAGCAACCTGCAGTATTTTGTCAAGTTCTTTTGCAGGTGGCGAAACAGACTTTGTGTAAACCAGGTAAAAACAAATACCGCAAAATAAAAGCTGGCTCATCAATAACGCTTTGTGTAGTACAGTTAATATTTTAAAAGCGGCTCCCTTTTGCATAGTCATTCGTATTTAACTTTTCCAAAGTTTTAAACTTTGGAAAAGTTTATTTTAATTATAATAGGGACTAATCATCATGTAAACAGCTACGCCGGTTATTGCAACATAAAACCAAACCGGCCAGGTAATTCTAACCAGTTTCTTATGCTTTTCATAATCGCCCGTTAATGCCCGGTAGGCTGTAAATAAAATGAATGGCAGTATGATTGCTGCCAGCGGAATATGTGTAATGAGTATAAAATAGTAGAACCTCCGCAGGTTGCCCGCCACGGCCTTTTCGTCAATGCTTACAATGCCATCATGATTTAAGTCGCCATACTTTGTATCGCCTGCAAGTAAATGGTGAGCTATATAGGAAAGTAAAAATAAAACTGACAATGAAATCGCCGTCAGCATTATTTTTTTATGCAGCTCGTATTTTTTTTGTTTAACAGAAAAAAGCCCTGCTAACAATAATACAGCCACCATTGAATTGATGATCGCATTTGCCTTTGCAAATACATGCACATTAAAACCCAGGTCAACATCGAGCTTATATTTACTTAAAAAAACGACGGCCGCAAAAACAACAAAAGAAACCGTGTAAATTAAAAGCTTTGCTTTTTTATCATTCTTTGCCAGAGAAGGTTGTAACATAAATTATTTCTGTTTTTCCTGTTTATTTTTTTGGCGGTTAAAGATCAGCACGACCACAAATACAACGCCTATCGCAATAAATATAATTGGCAAAATGGGAATAAATGATCTGAATATTGAAGGTTTGTTTCTATCCTTTTCCAGCATAAGCAGGGGGATATCCTGTACAAGCCTTGCCTGCTTTAGGGTATCAAAACCATTATACCAGCCCCGTACAACAAAGCTGCTGTCTAATAGAAAAAAATTTTCAGTGTGGAGAAATGCCGTATCTACATTAACGTCTGTAACACTAGCTTTAAGTTCATTAAAAGCGAAATCATAGATATCTTTTTTCTCCCCGGTCACAAACCACCAGCTATCGTGATTGGCATTATACCGATCTGCAAATTTGCGCAATTGTGTTACAGAATCATGTTCAGGATCTACACTTATTGAAATAAACTGAACAATACTGTCATTTTTCAAAAATGAATCCTGCAGCCTTTTCATGTTGCGGGCCAGTCCGGGACAAATACTCGGGCATCTTGTAAAAAAGAAATTGATCACCACAATTTTTCCCTTCAGATCGTACAGCGAAACTTTTTTTCCCAGTTGGTTTGTAAATTCAATATTCTTTACTTTATGCCAGATGGTATCAGTAACAGTCTTGCCATCCTTTTCAGATACAACCACACTGTCAGGAGTAAAATATCTACCCGGCATATGCACTGCATCTTTACTATAATACTTCACTATAAAATACCCGGCAAAAGGCATTAGCAAGGCAAGCATCAGGGCTAAAACAGCTTTCTTATTCATGGCCCCTCCTCCACTGGATGCTGTGCATAAATCCCTGTCTGCCGGACAGGCAGGCTATTCGCCCATTGGCGAAAGGACTTTTAAACAATGTTATCATTTGAATATCCTTCATTTTTCCTGCTCATTTAATAGGTGCAAATTTACGGCAATGCAAATCAATTCATTCATAAAACAAAAAACCATCCCGATGTTATCGGGATGGCTAATAAATTTATTTTATAATCAACAGGATTAGGGCTTTGCATTTTTATCAACGGGGTGCGACTGATGTTGCTCTGTCTCAGCGGGACGACTTCCGGCATCTGTATTCCGCAAGTTCCGCCACGCATTACCATCCCAAAGAAATGCAGCAATAAACCAAATGAACAACAGCAGCGGAACAATGATGGTCATGATCATATTCCTGATCTCATCACCAAGGTGCATAAAAATAGAAACAATGTAATAGGCTTTTAAAAGCGTTAATACGGCAATTACCAACTTGGTTGAAATTACTGGCAGGTAACCCCATTTCCCATGTTGGAAATACAATAAATAGCCAAGCGCTAATTCAATAACGGTTAAAGCAGATAAAACCCAAAATGTCTTCCAGATACGGCCAGTACCTGAAGCATGCTCCGGTGCATGTGTAATTTCGGGTGAAGGTATTTGTGAACTCATAATTATATTTTAAACAATTCTTTTAATAAAATTAAACAAGATAAAAGCAAAGGAATACAAATACCCAAACAAGGTCTACAAAGTGCCAGTACAATCCAGCTTTTTCAATCATCTCATAATGCCCACGCTGATCAAAATGGCCAAGCCTTGTTTTGATAAGCATCACCACGTTTATAATTACACCACTAAATACGTGAAAACCATGAAAGCCTGTTATACCAAAGAAGTATCCGCCGAACGCAATCGGGCCAGGCGTTGCAATCAATGCTCCATTGTGCATTACTTCTGGTCCCCATGGATTTTTGGTTACTGTAGTTCCCCATTTTTCAACGGCACCATTAACCAATACTTCATGATCGCCGGTTATCATGTGTGTCCACTCCCATGCCTGGCAGCCAAGGAAAGCCAGTCCCCCAAGTATTGTAAGGATCATATATTTCTCTACGCCTCTTCTGTTCATTTTATGCCCTTCATGCACTGCCAATACCATTGTTACTGAACTGAAGATCAAAATAAACGTCATCAAACTTACAAAAGCCAGCGGCAGGTTTGCATGGCCCGCAAAAGGAAATGCATTAAATACATGGTTTGGATCGGCCCAATGGTTTACACTAAAGCGGATGGTACCATAGCTAATCAGAAATGCCCCAAATGTGAAAGCATCACTCATTAAAAAGTACCACATCATTACTTTACCATAGCTTATATTGAACGGGCTTCTTCCCCCGTTCCACCATTTGGTATTTGTTGGCATCGCTGTTGTTGACATAATGGCCTTACCCCAACCCTTTTCCGGAGAAAGGGAACTGCTAGGGGCAGTTTTTAAATTAAAAAATTATTTTTCTTTTCAATCTTCTTTTATTTCTTCTCTTTTTTCCTTCCCTCCGGGATTCCTTGCTAAGGGAACGAAAGTAGTTCAAGGATGGACCCTATCTTATCATTATTAAAAATATCAATAAATAGATCCAAAGTATATCTACAAAGTGCCAGTATGTACTCACCAGTTCAACCGAAACACTGCTATACGTTCTTGTTTTTGTACTGAATGCTTTTGCAAACAATACGATCAGCGCTATTAAACCTCCCAGTACGTGTGCTGCATGCAAACCAACAATAACATACATAAATGAATACGATACGCTTTTTGTAAGTGTCACCTGCTTTTCCCAAAGCTGCTGAAAACCCAGCACCTGGAAAACAATAAAAAGAACTCCCAATACGAGCGTGCCTATCACAAGGCTTCTGTATTTTTTAATCTCCCGCTGCTTAAAAGCATTTTGCGCCAGGTAAATGGTTACACTGCTCAGCAAAATTGCAACGGTGCTGTACCAAAAAAACTGTGGCAGTTCAAACGTTTGCCAGTTCGCCTGGTTACGTTTAACTATATAAGCACTCGTTAAACCCGCAAACATCATCAGCAAACTGCCAATGCCTACCCACAGGGTAAATTTGTGCGGATGAATTTTTTTTCTTTGTTCCATTGCCACTGTACTCATATCACTTTGCCCTTACAGGGATTTTTAAAATTTTTTGTGCCCGGCTTTATCAATTCTAATCATCTTCATTTGTCCCGATCTATCGGGACACTCGTGTACCTTATTTCTCTATTCAACTTCAATTATGCTTTACAAATCTCTGCAACAATCTTCGCTTCCATCCTCGCAAGTTCTCCGCCGCGGCGGAGCGGAGGGGGTTACATCCTATTAGCAAACAAAGCCAGTAAAACGATCATTAAATAAAAATAAGAACTGAACATTACCCGCCTTGCACTTTTTGCATCCATACGCATGAACAACAACACACTCACATAAACCATCCACAAATTGCAAGCCAGCAAGATGATCAAGCTGGGTATGCCGCTTATACCGGTGTAGTAAGGTACAAAGCCCATCGGTATCATCAATGCACTGTATATGATACATTGCATGGCTGTAAATTTTGTTGGGCCCCTGTCTGCCGGCAATAATTTAAAACCGGCTGCAGTATAATCTTTATGTGCCAGCCAGGCTATTGCCCAAAAATGCGGAAACTGCCATAAAAACTGGATGCCAAATAAAACCCATGCGCCCGTCCAGCTGATAGGCTCGTTACCATATGCTGCAACCCATCCTATTAAACAAGGCAAAGCACCCGGAATAGCACCTACCAGTACAGAAATTGAATTAACTTTTTTGAGTGGTGTGTAAATAAAGCCATATAAAAAAAGGCTGAACAAACTTACCATTGCACTCTCGGTGTTAAAAAATTTCCACATCATAAAGACACCAGCAGCACCTGTAATGAAAGCAAATATGCCGGCTTCATTCACCGTCATTCTTCCACTGGCTACCGGTCTTTTAGCCGTACGCATCATTAACCCATCTGATTTTTTTTCCAGTATCTGGTTAATGGCATTTGCCGAACCGGTGACCAACATGCCTGCTACAAAAAGTAAAAGAACTGATATTAATTTTTCACGAACGTAAAATTGCTCATTGGGTGCAATTAAAAAACTTACCACCGTACTGAACACCACCATAAAACTCAAAGTGAATTTGATCAATTGAAAGTAATCTTTCACTTTGCTTACCAACACAAACGATGTTGAGTTGGTTATGATCTTATTCTCATTCATGACAGCCTCTCCCTCTTTCCCTCTCCCGAAGAGAGGGAGGCCAACTGTTAATTATTTTTTTCAACTTTTGTAATTAAGCATTTCAACATTTATTCTGTATTGTTCTTTAATTACGTTTTGCAATCTTCGCTTCATTTTTCCAGTTCCCTCTCCTCGGGAGTTCCTTGAAAAGGAACGAGCGATAGCTCTTGGGGTGAGGCACCCTAATGCTTCGACTCATCATCTCCCACAGGAACGTCCTGCGGTATAAATTCCTTACCATCTTTTGCATAATCATAAGCACCGCGGTGTACTTCCGGAATTTCACCCGGCCAGTTGCCATGGCCCGGGTTGATTGGCGTGGTCCACTCCAGGGTATTTGAACCCCATGGATTTGGATCGGTAACTTTTCTTCCTTTAAACATGCTGTAAAAGAAATTGAATACAAAAAGCAACTGAACAGCAAACACGATCATGGCTACAAAGCTGATGAATTCATTCAACCCGCTAAACATATTAAATGAGCTCCAGCCCGAAAAATCATAATAGCGTCGTGGCATACCAGCCAAACCCTGGTAGTGCATTGGCCAGAAGATAAGGTACGCACCAATAATGGTAACCCAGAAATGGATAAAAGCCATTGTATTATTTAGATAGCGGCCAAACATTTTGGGAAACCAGTGATAAACCCCGGCGAACATACCAAAGAATGATGCCACACCCATTACGATATGGAAGTGAGCCACTACAAAATAAGTATCGTGCAAATGAAGATCAAGCGCAGAATTACCCAGGAAGATACCCGTTAAACCTCCGCTGATAAATAAACTTACGAACCCGATAGCGAATAACATGCCCGGGGTAAAACGGATGTTTGCCCGCCACAAAGTAGTAAGCCAGTTAAACACTTTAATGGCTGATGGAACAGCGATCAATAATGTAAGCAATACAAACACGGAACCCAGGAATGGGTTGAGGCCTGTTACAAACATATGATGCGCCCATACTAAAAATGCAAGAATGGCAATGGCGAATACTGAGCCAACCATGGCCATATAACCAAATATAGGCTTACGGCTGTTTACACTGATAATTTCAGAGCTCATGCCCATGGCGGGTAATAGAATGATATAAACTTCGGGGTGACCGAGGAACCAGAATAAATGTTGGAAGAGGATAGCGCTTCCACCTTCATTTGGTAAAATTTTACCGGCCACAACAATATCACTTAAATAGAAGCTGGTGCCGAGGTTACGATCGAATAACAATAATATAGCGCCCGATAATAACACCGGGAAAGAAAGTACACCCAACACTGCAGTAAAGAATAATGCCCAAATGGTTAATGGCAATCGGGTCATGCTCATTCCTTTTGTACGCATGTTGAGAATGGTGGTAATATAATTAAGGCCACCCAATAGTGCCGATACAATAAACATGGCCATACTTACCAACCACAGATCCATACCTATTTTAGATCCGCTGGAGGCATCTCCCAAAGCACTTAATGGAGGATAGATCGTCCAGCCGCCACTTGCAGGCCCTGTTTGCACAAACAAAGAAGCAAACATAATTATAGAAGAAAGAAAAAAGAACCAATAGCTTAACATATTTAAAAATGGTGAGGCCATATCTCTTGCACCAACCTGCAACGGAATTAAAAAGTTTGCAAAAGTTCCGCTCAATCCCGCAGTTAATACAAAAAACACCAGGATAGTTCCATGCATGGTAACCAGTGCATAATAAAACTCAGGTTTTAATTTGCCACCTGCAGCCCAATGTCCCAGCAAATCTTCCAGCCAGGGAAAAGTTGATTCGGGATAACCCAGTTGAAAGCGGAATATTACCGAAAACAAACCACCAATGATGGCCCAAATGATACCTGTTACCAAAAACTGCTTGGCAATCATTTTATGATCCTGGCTGAAAACATATTTGGTTATAAATGTTTCATGGTGATGGTGTTCGTGATGTGCATCATGAGATCCATGAACATCGGCATGTTGTAATGTGGCTACGCTACTCATATTCTTATTTTTTTCTTCCCCCGATAACGATCGGGACTATCGGGAATCTTTAATTATTTTTTTGCTGGCAATACCTGTGCCGTTACTGGTTGTGTGGTTGCATTACTGTCAGCCCCCATTGGCTTTGGTGCATTTTTTTCCTGCATTGTCTGCCATTCTGATTTCTGTTCTGCTAACCATTTTTTATACTCCTCCATTGTTTCAACAATAATAACACCCCTCATGGCATAGTGACTTGCGCCGCACAACTGGTCACATGCGATTTCAAAATTAAAATCGGGATTACCGGTCTTCTGAATCATTTCCTTTGTAGTGATCTTTGGCGTAAACCATTGGGTGGTTGGTATACCGGGTACAGCATCCATCTTCAACCTGAAATGTGGTAAGCCAACGTCATGAATCACATCCTGCGAATGAATCACCATTTTAAGCGGAACTCCAACAGGGATGTGCATGGTTGTAGTTACATGTATATCATCCCTGCTTGCAGGATCGTTAAAATCAACACCAAGGTTATTATTTCCGGTATATAATTTATAGTTTGTTTTTCCTAAAACTTTATCGGCGCCCGGATACCTGAATTCCCATGCAAACTGGTGGCCGGTAACTTCCACTACTATAGAATTTTTAGGCGCATCACCTGTAATTTTAAACCAGTATTTTAATCCAAAAACAACCAATACCGTTAAGAAAATTGCAGGAACGGTGGTCCATATCAGTTCAAGTTTTGTATTGTGAGGGAAGTAGTACGCTTTCTGCCCATCTTTTTCCTGGTACTTAAAACAGAACCAGAATAATAAAACCTGTGTAAGAATAAAAACAACCCCTGTTATTGCCACTGTTATCATAAACATCAGATCAAGGCTTTCTCCTTCTACAGATGCAGAACCTTGCGGAAACAAGGTTTTACCATAATACAACTCGTTACAATACCATACGCCTATCAGCCCAAATACCAAAAAACCCATCAGCATAAAAGCGTTGATCTTATTGTTTTGTTTACGGGTTGTATGCTCACCTTTTAAAACGCTCACGTACTCACTGGCTTTTGCAATCTGAAAGATGACTACAAAGATCAGTACTCCTAAAGCTATCATTAAAAACTCTTTCATAAATGTGTTGTACCCCAAACCCCTGAAGGGGCTTTTTGCACCCTGCTAAGGCGAGGATTTTTTTAATAATATTAAACCTTCTTTTTACTCATTCTAAACATCAAACACACTTTCTTCACTTCTATCTCCTTCGTGGTTCCCCCTTTTGTTTATGTATGATGAATCATACTCTCTTTTAAGAATGGGTGATTCTTTGCAAGCATAGGGTTCTTACTTAAATATCTCCCGGTTCCCCACATGATCAATCCTATGAACAAACACGCAACACCAAACTCAAAAGGCATTAATTCTGCATGATCGTGCAATGTGCCTGGCATTACCATTTGGTAAAAATCTATCCAGTGTCCGAATATGATCAATACCGCCATAACTGTAACCAATGTCCAGTTTCTTTTTGATCCTTTCTTCATCAATATCAATAACGGACATAAAAAGTTTATTATTAAGTTGAAGAAGAAAATACCTTTATAAGGACCTGCTTTTTCATCAGTTCCGATCCTTTCAATAAAATATTTTGTTTCCTCCGGCTGGTTGCTATACCAGATAAGCATGTACTGGGAGAACCAGAGGTAAGTCCAGAAAACGGAGAAGGCAAACATGAATTTTCCAAGATCGTGCAAATGCTCTTCTGTAACATATTCAAGCTGGCCACGGTTCTTTAAATAAATTACAAACAACGCTATTAGTGAAATACCTGACACGAATGTGCTGGCAAAAGTGTACCAGCTATACATGGTACTATACCAATGTGCATCAATGCTCATTACCCATAACCAGGGAATAGTTGAGGCAACCGTAAGTGTAAAAACAATTGTGTATAAAGAGGCCCAAACTGTATTGCTCCATATCCATTTTTTCCCGGTCTCATAATCCATATGTCCTTTCTTATCACTTTCTAAACTCAGGCTACGCATTTTCCTTCCGAGAAACCACCACAGAAAAATTGCCAGGAAAGACCAGACAGCATAAAATGTCGGGTTCAAAAATCCTTTCTTCCCGTTCAATATATGATCTTTTGCAACGGCTTCTTTATCCAGCCAGTGATAGATATCGGTGCGGTGTCCAAATACAATACACATTAATATAACAAATGTGATAACTCCTAAAATGGGAACTACGCTTGAGATGGCTTCGGATACTCTGCGGAATGCAACAACCCAACCCGCCATTGCCATGGTGGTAACACATATAAAGAACATAGCTGCATTAACTACCAGCAAAAAGAAAACACTGTTTTGCAACAATACTGCCCAAAAGCGGGTGCTGTTAACATTTTCGCCATGGCCCGCATGTGCAAATGGATT
>JANOUJ010000148.1:0-6125 GCA_031416815.1 Chitinophagaceae bacterium | reverse complement strand
GTTTTTGGTAAACCTGTTGATGGAGGTGTGCTTGGCAATAATCCAACAATACAGCCGGTTGCAACAGTTAATGATAATGTGCCCATGCAATATGATTTCAGGAGTATTTATTCAACTATCCTCGAAAAATGGTTCTGCCTTCCAAAAGCAACTGTTCAGGCATTATTTCCGCCCAATATTAATGGCCAATTGCAGGATCTGCCTTTAATTAAAGGAAATACCTGCAAGGTTACAACGCCACCTCCAAATCCTTCGGGCAGTACTTTAATTACCAATTCGCCAAATCCTTTTACCAATAAAACGACCATTGAATTTTATACAGATGGCGGCCATACTTTATTGCAGGTAATGGATACAGCAGGCCGGTTAATTGTTAATCTGCTCGAAACAGATTTTCCTGTTGCATCAAGGCAAACTATAGTTTTTGACGCCTCTCATCTGCCAACCGGCGTTTATTATGCCCGTTTGCAAAATGGTACCAAACAGCAGGTAAGGCCAATGTTAAAAGCCAGGTAACAAATATGTTATTCGATATAAATAAAAACCGGCGAAATTACTTGCCGGTTTTTTTATGTAGAAGATCTTTATTTTTTAATCTGTTATTCTGTGGCCTGCGTTAACCCAATCCACAATTTTTTGTTTATCAATAGCAGTTAACTGAGCGTTTGGAGCGGCGGGCATAAAAGAAGGGTTGCCGTCAACCGCCCTTATCTTTATTCTGTCCCACGAGTTTACAACATCGCTATCAGCATCAAAATTTTTACCACCAGTTATTGCGCCATTCAGGTGACAGGGCCCACAATAGCCATTTATAATGGTTCTTACTGCAAAAAATTTAGGGCCATATCCGTTAATTGTTAAAGCAGTAGAACCGGAACAATTATTGGCATTTTTAACTGTAAGCGTATAGTTGCCTGCGGCCAGGTTGAAAAAATTTGTTGATGATTGAAATGCTGTACCACTAATACTATACATTAAGCCTGAGCCGATCGGAGAAGTTACGGTAATGGTTCCCTGGGTCATACCGGTTGTAGTATGTGTTATAGCCGCTACCGGAGTGATGGTTACACCTAAACAAGGGTTAACCGGAACCGGAACCGGTGGAGGATCTGATTTTGAACAGGCAGCAAACAAAACCGCTGCGATGATGAGGGAATAAATGCTGGCTTTTTTCATTGAATAACATTGTATCATAAATTTAGCTTAAATAAATAAGTAATAAAAGGTTTTTAGGCGATAAATGAATTGATGAGACTTTACTGAAATTATTTTAATTAAGATTCAGCCATATTGAATTTCGCAGCTTTGCTTAACCATGTGTATCGTGATATGCCTGAAAAAGGCGCCAATACCAACGGGTGTTTATGGAAGATTAAAAAGTGAGCTAAATATTCATTGAGCCTTTTTATTTTTTTTCAGTAATAAATCCGGCAGAAGGCTTTATAGCCAATAAACACACCGCTTGACGCAGTGTAAATCTCTTCAACAAGCTCCACCCATTTAATTTTGGAATGGAATTTTCCGGTAGCTATTTCAAAATACCAATCCTGGTATATTCTCAGCATTTTAAAATTGTCGGATGAATGCAGCTGCTTAACAGCCTGGTACATTGTAACGTTACCTTCATTGTCATAAACAGGAATGGTATCAGCACTCATCTTCCAGGTAAAGATCTCTTTTGCAGGTATCGGTTTATTTGTTTCCGGGTCAATGGCTTTTAATTTACCTTTTTGTATGGCTTCCAGGATGATCAATGTTACCGGTTTCCCGATCTCTGAAGTTAAAGCAGGGTCGTTTTTTATCAGCGATTTAATGATCCACTCACATTCATCAGCTTTTAGCAGGGTTGTATCATGGCGGACAAGAATACTGTTTGAATTGGTAGTTTGAGCAAAACTGCTGAAGGCACAGAAGAATAACGCGATTGTGGAGATAACATTTTTCATAAAAGAAGAACGAACTAATTTTAAAATGCTGTTAAGGAAAATGTTAAAATGCCAATGACAATATGATCTGGTAATTACTTTATCAATCCCTTACTATACGCATGTTTCAGCAATCCAGCCAAATTGTGCGACTTGGTTTTTTGCATAATATTCTTTCGGTGGGTTTCAACCGTGCGATAGCTGATATGCAGTTCGGCTGCAATTTTATCGTTGGTATATTCTTTACCCAGCAGTTTTACTATTTCAATTTCACGGTCGGTTAGTACGATCACTTCAGTGTTTTTCTTTTCGGCTACACCCTGCATGATTATTTCTTCAACCTCAGCACTAAAATAATAGCGGCCGCTCATTACCCTTTTAATGGCTTCAACCAGCTCCAACTTATCGGAATTCTTTAAAAGATAGCCCGATACACCAATATGTATCAGCTCCGAAATGATCTCCCTGTCGTTGTATGTGGTAAGCATGATGATCTTTATATCCGGCTTTAACGCTTTGATCAGTTTTGCCGCTTCCATGCCATCCATGCGGGGCATATTTATATCCAGCAGGCAAACATCATAATCATTCTTATTTACCAGTTCCATCACTTCGCAACCATTTCCTGCCGTGGCAGCCACTTCAAAGGATTTTTCCGACCGCAACAACGACACGATCCCATCCAGCAGAATTTTGTGATCATCAGCAATCAGTAATTTTATTGTACCCATAATTTAAAATAACAAACAAATGTATTCAATCCAAGCAGTGTGCATATACCAAGAACTTGGTATTTGCGGGTGTTCAGGTTGTGGTGGGAATCTCAATGATCACGGTAGTGCCCTTGCCCGTTACGGAATCTATTTCAAAAGTACCGTTCAGGTATTCCACTCTTGATAAAATGTTTCCCAGCCCAATACCTTTTTTTTCTTCCAATGCATTATGGTAATTAAAACCACGTCCATTGTCTTCTATCATCAGGTTAATGTAGGCCGGGTATTTAATGATCTGTATACTTACTTTTTCAGCAGCGGCGTGTTTTACAATATTATTAAGCAGTTCCAGGATGATACGGTAAATGCTCATTTCAGTGGTTTCTTCAATCCTTCCCTTAAAAGCATGTGCAGTGAAGCTGATCTGCATTTTAGAATGAGCTCCAATTTTATCGATCAGGCTTTGCAAGGCTGCTTCCAGTCCTAGTTTTGATAAAGTTGCCGGCATGATATTGTGCGAAATATTGCGAAGCTCAGTGGATGCTTCATCCAGCAGATCGAGTGAGGTCTGGTATTTTTCCAGCTGATCGGGGGATAGTAGCTTTTTACTTTCTTCAAGCGACGATAATTTTAATTTGGCTGCCGAAAGTACGGACCCCAGGCTGTCGTGTATATCCTGCGCAATACGTTTGCGTTCCTGGTCCTGCGTGGTTACAATCGCATTAAACAATTCATTTTGCTGGCGGTTAAGCTCACGCTGGTATTTGTTTTTTTGTTTCAGGCGGTAACTGTTGTATAGCAGCAGTAAAACGATCAGCAGAGAAATAAAGCCGCCGATCAGTATGTTGCGTATCTGTTGCTGCCGGGCTATTTCCTTATCTTTTTTAGCAACATCATACTGGCCCTGTATACCCGCTATCTTCATTTTTGTTTCATTGTTTACAATGGAATCTTTCAGGCGGGCATAAACCGTGTAAAAATAAAATGCACTGTCGTATTGTTGCAGCAATGCATAGGTTTGCGATAAATATGCTGCAGCATCACGGGTATTTTCACGGTGCTGTATTTCACGGGATAAGTCAAAGCCATAACGGAGGTAGTTTATTGCCTTTTTATGATCTCTCATTTCTTTGAACACATCCCCGGCGTTAATGTAATAGCGGGCCAACTCATATTTTGGAGGAGAAATGTGGTTGGCATATTCGATTGCCAGCAATGCATATTGTTTTGCCTCGGGTAATTTTTCGGTTAACTTATAATTAATTCCGAGGCGGTACATGGCTTTTGATCTGTAATGTGGTAGCAGTGCATTAGTCCGGCTGTCATGTTTGTCGGGATTAATCGCCAGATTATCACAAATTCGGATAGTGGTGAGCAATGCATCAATTGATTCTTTGTATTTTTTTTCCTGTGTAAATACATCTGATATTTCTCCAAGTGCATGAGCCAGGATGGCACTATCTTTTAATTCCTTTGCATTATTCATGTAGAGGTCATAATACTTTTCTGCGGCCGCAAAATTTTCCTGTTTGAAATAAATATATCCCAGTATATTGTTACAGTGTGCTATCCTTTTTTTGTCTTTATTTTTTTCTGCTGTCAGCATTTCCCGGCTGATGGTTTCCATGGCATGTGGATAATCGCCGAGGTAAAAATACAGGTTGAGCAAAGCAGGGTAAAGATCAGTTTCTGGCAAATTAAACCCGTAGGTTTCAGATAAACTAATTGCCCTTTTGTAAAATTTAATGGCCGTTTGATAATCTTTATTGATCTGGTATACAGACCCTGCCTCATTGGTAGCCATTAAAATACCTTTTTTGTACCCTAATTTTTCAGCAATTGAGAGGGCCTGTAATGCAAAATCCTTTAAGGTGTTTTCAGGATCGTATTGCAATCTTGAAATGATGATAAGCCTGCTAACCTTTACTGTATCGTCGGGAGTACCGGTTATTACCTGCAAAAGGGAATCAATTGCTTTTTGATTCCGGATCTCAAACAGGTTCACCTTGTCGTTCTGCGCTGTTACTGTTAGGAGTTGGAGCAGCAGCAAAAAAAATAATATCAGGCGCCAATAAATCATCAGTAATAAAAATGTATAAACAAACTTAATACAAATAACCAGTGGCTGCAAGCCGCTTCGAGCGTCTTTAACTGCCGGGGCTTTAATGCAGTGATGCAGCTATGTATTATATTTGCTGCTTTAATTTACACAATGCAAATCATACCTGTTACTGACAAAGCAGCTGCTCATCAATTTCTGCAGGTTGCGGTTGAGCTCAATAAAGGCGACTCAAACTGGATCCGGCCGTTGGATAAAGACATTAATGAAGTGTTTGATAAAGAGAAGAACAAGGCTTTTCGTTTTGGAGAAGTTATTCGGTGGATATTAAAAGATGATGCAGGCAAACTCATTGGCCGCATTGCAGCTTTTACCAATAAAAAATACAAGAACAAAGGTGATGATGTGCCTGTGGGCGGCATGGGTTTTTTTGCATGTATCAATAACCAGGAAGCCGCAGACCTTTTATTTGATAGAGCAAAACAATGGCTCATGCAGCATGGCATGGAAGCGATGGACGGACCTATTAATTTTGGGGAACGAGACCGCTGGTGGGGATTGATCACAGAAGGCTTTACACCACCGCTATATTGCATGAATTATAATCCGCCTTATTATATTCCTCTTTTTGAGAATTACGGGTTTAAGCCATTTTATAACCAGGTTTGTTTTGGATTGGATGCAGCAAAAAAGCTGGCTCAAAAAGTTCTTGATCGTCATAAGATGCATGATGACAATCCGGATATCAGTTTCAGTACAATTAAAAAAAACAATCTTGAAAAGTATGCCATTGATTTTGTGGAAGTATACAATAAAGCCTGGGCGGGCCATGGGGGTTTAAAAGATATGAGTAAGGAACAGGTGTTGCTTATGTTTAAAAAAATGAAACCGGTGATGGACGAAAAGGTTATTTATTTTGCCTATTACAAAGGCGTTGCCATTGCCATGTTCATAAACCTGCCAGATATAAATCAATACTTTAGACACCTGAACGGTAAATTCGGATTATTGCAAAAACTGGAATTTGTGTGGCGGCAGAAATTCAGGCCCTCCAAAAAATTTGTAGGTGTGGTATTTGGGGTAGTACCCCAATGGCAGGGCAAAGGCATTGATGCCTATATTATTGGCGAATGTTCAAAAATAGTACAGGTTGATCCTTTACTATATACCGAATATGAAATGCAATGGATAGGAGATTTTAATATAAAAATGATTAACGTGGCGGAAAGCCTTGGTGATACTTTCCGTTCTCGTAACCTGACAACTTTCCGGTATTTGTTCGATCGCACAAAGGAATTTAAACGGCACCCGTTTTTGGAATAGGATCGGGGAAAACAAATTCTTTTTTACAACTTAGATTACCGAAATTAGCAGCGATGGATAAGTTTATTGTTTCAGCAAGAAAATACAGGCCACAGAATTTTTCGA
>JANOUJ010000147.1:0-4528 GCA_031416815.1 Chitinophagaceae bacterium | reverse complement strand
CCCAACCCCTCTCCCAGGGAGAGGGAACTGAAAGATTAAAGCGACGATTGTGATAATTGATGAAGAAAGATATAAACATGATATGGAAGATAAAATGTTTGGATATGTTCGCTGCACCGCCCCTTCTCATCGGGAGTTCCTTGTAAAGGAACGAGCGTAGCTCAGAAAGAGGATGAGGCCTTACTTCATCAGTTCCGTAATCACTTTTCCGACACACCCATTTGGCATTTGTATCTGCAACATGGCGGCAAGGGTTGGCGCAATATCTGTCATATAAACTTCCCGGTATAATTTACCAGGCTTAATATTCCAACCAAAAAACAAAAGAGGAATATGCCTGTCGTATGTAGCAGATAAGCCGTGGGTAGCTGCATGGTCCCACTTTTCAAACCAGCCCGGTTTTAAAAACATCTGCAAATCGCCGCTTCGTTTGGCATGATAACCACTTGTAACCATTCCCGCAATAGGTTCGGATATACTCGTCTTGTACATATCCTTTAAATAAAAAGCATCCTGTACAAATTCAGGTTCACGGCAATAATTTAAAACAAAATCGTACACTTCTTTTACTTTTCCACTGGCTTTTATAGCTGCATTATCAAGGTAAAGCTGAAAATTGTTCATGTACTTAACCACTTTTTTTATATTGAATAAAGAATCTACCTGTTGTATCAGTATTCTCTCAAATTCCCTTTTTGGAAACATCCCTCCGGGTAGTTTATGTTCGGTTAAAAAATCTGTTGCATGCCCAACACCGTGATCAGATGATAGAAATACAAGGTATTGCCCCTTCCCAATTTGGGTGTCCAGGTAATTTAAAAACGCTCCCAGTTCTTTATCTAACCGCAGGTAGGTATCCTCAATTTCAATCGAATTGGGGCCAAAGCGGTGGCCAACATAATCAGGAGTAGACAAACTCATCGCTAAAAAATCTGTTACACCATTGTGGCCCAGTTGTTCTGCATCAATGATTGTTCTGGCAAAATCAAAGGTCATGGTATTTCCGTAAGGCGAATATCTCAGTTCTTTATAATTATTTTTCAGCAGTGCTTTTTCGGTCATGTGCGGAAACACAGGCTTGTCCTCGGTTTCAGCACGCATTTCATAAGCTTTATCATCTGCTGTGCTTAAAGTATAACTACTAATGGGATATAACGTATTCCAGTTTTGCTTTAAAAATTTATCTGACAATTTTTTAGCATTAAAATCAACAACATATCCCGGCAGATTTTTCATATAAAAACTACTGGTCATCCAGTTACTGGTTGAGTCGTCGTACCAATAAGCTGCATTGGCACTGTGCCCTGCAGGAAGTATACCACCACGGTCTTTTAATGAAATACCAAAAACCTTACTTTGAAAATTATTGCTGAGCCGCAGTTCATCACAAATAGTTGTGGTAAGCATATTTTTGGGCGACATACGTCCGCTTCTCCAGCTGCCCCCAACAGGTAATACAGATTTATCAT
Source organism: Chitinophagaceae bacterium (assembly GCA_031416815.1). Taxonomy (GTDB): domain Bacteria; phylum Bacteroidota; class Bacteroidia; order Chitinophagales; family Chitinophagaceae; genus Ferruginibacter. The sequence continues at coordinate 3,059 of JANOUJ010000147.1, read as the reverse complement.
CAGTACAATACATGATGGCATTTTTTTCTTTATCGAACCAGTTGTTGCCAATAACCCCATGAATGGCAGGTATTGAGCCGGTATAAATACAGGCATGCCCTGGCGCTGTGTAAGAAGGTAAATACGGAATCATAGTATTTTCGCAGCTAAAGCCTTCTTTCAGTAATCTTTTAAACCCGGTATTACTGTAACGGTTTTGAAAATGGTAAAGGTAATCCCAACGCATCTGGTCAACAACCAGGCCTACAACAAGTTTGGGTTTTTTCTCCTGTGCAAAAACAGCTGTTGTAAAAACGTAAAAAGCAAAAAGTAAAAAAGATCTGCGGAGCATATTTAAACATTTTTGTAAAGATACCTGATACGCACATTAATTTATATAAACAAGCATGTTACGCCAATGTTATGAGTTTTGCAGGCAATGCTGTATTTTTGGGCCTCGCTCAGTTTTTCCTTCCAGGAGAGGGAACCGGAGGATCAAAACATGATTGCCACAAAGGTGAACCAAATCTAAAATCGTTAATCTAAAATCTAAAATAAGCATGGATGTTTTTGAGAAATTAGTAAAGGACGGCGGCCCCATTGGCCAGCATATGGACAGGGCCCACGGCTATTTCACCTTCCCAAAGCTGGAAGGCGAGTTGGGGCCAAGAATGCAGTTTCGTGGAAAAGATATGATCGTTTGGAGCCTCAACAATTACCTGGGCCTTGTTAACCACCCCGATGTTAGGAACGCTGATACAGAAGCCGCCGCCAAATACGGTATGGGTAATCCCATGGGTGCAAGAATGATGAGTGGCAATAGTGTACAGCATGATGAACTTGAAAAAGTGATCAGCGAATTTGTTAGCCGGGAGGATACCATGCTGCTCAACTTCGGTTACCAGGGCATCATGAGTTGTATTGATGCATTGGTAAATCGCCGCGATGTAATTGTGTACGATGCAGAAGCACACGCCTGCATTGTAGATGGTGTTCGCCTGCACATGGGCAACCGTTATGCATTTAAACACAACGATATTGATGACTGCGAAAAACAATTACAACGTGCCACCGAACTTGCTGCTAAAAACGGAGGCGGAATTTTATTAATTACCGAAGGTGTTTTTGGCATGGATGGAGAGCAGGGCATTTTAAAAGAAATTTGTGAACTGAAGAAAAAATACGAGTTCCGCATTTTAATAGATGATGCACATGGTTTCGGATATATGGGACCAACCGGTGCCGGTGCCGATGAAGCACAGGGTTGTCAAAAAGATATTGATCTGTACTTTTCAACATTTGTAAAAAGCATGGGCAGTATTGGCGCCTTCATCAGCGGACCAAAAAATGTACTTAAATATTTACGTTACAATACACGCTCACAAATTTTTGCCAAGAGTTTGCCCTTACTTATTGTTGATGGTATGCTCAAGCGTATGGAAATGGTAAAAGCCATGCCTGAGCTGCGTGAAAAACTCTGGTACAATGTAGAAAAATTACAGACCGGTTTAAAAGAACGTGGCTTCGATATTGGCGGCACCAACAGCCCGGTTACACCAATTTTTATGAAAGGCGATGTGCCCGAAGCCACCCAAATGGTGATGGACCTGCGTGAGAACTATCACATTTTCTGCAGCATTGTGGTGTACCCCGTAATACCAAAAGGCGATATCATTTACCGCCTGATACCCACCGCCGCACACACGGATGCAGACATTGACGAAACATTAAAAGCATTTGAAGAAACCAAAAAGAAATTAGATGCCGGTGCTTACAAAGCGATTGATATACCCGATATGGCGGAGGCGAATTAGTAAACGTCATTGCGAGGAGGAACGACGAAGCAATCTCCCAACTACAAAGCGATCTTATTTTAAATAATGATCCCGATTTTTTTAAATTGGGATTTTCTTTTTGGGCCAAAGTTTTGGAACGCTATTGAGCTGCGGTGGTTAAGCAAATGGCAAGTATCATTGTAGATGAAATGGAGTTACGTCTGCAATCACGAAATCTTATAAAAGAATACAAAGCACGTTTAAAAGAACTCGAGTAAATAACTCAAGTATTCAAAATAAAAGCAATGAAAAGCTTTGAGATAGAAAAAACTTACAACGCTCCTGTTAATCCCGTATGGCAGGCCATTACCAACAGGGCGATGATGAAAGCATGGTATTTTAATTTTGCAGAAGATTTTAAACTGGAACCCGGCGCTGTGTTTGAATGGACAGCCGGTGATCACGATAATAAACAATGGTTACACCGGGGCAAAATGCTTGAAATAGTTCCGGATGAAAAGCTAGTGCATACCTGGGAGTATCCTGGTTATTCCGGCACCTCCACGGTTCGTTGGAATTTATTAAAATCAGATGATCACACAACCAAAGTAACATTGACCCATGAATTCACCATTCCTTTTGATAGTAGCGTAGCAGCATTAAACACCGAGAATTTTGAAGCAGGCTGGACCGATATCATCAATATTTCTTTAGACGAATATCTGAGCAAAATTCAAAAATAAAAAGAGAACTTAGTCTTCCTTTTTACCTGCCATAAAATCAAACATCTCTTCATTAATTTCATCAGAGCGATCACAATGAGTGATTTGTGCAAATGCACTATAGAGAGATCCAATAAACCATGGTAAAGTAAATAATAAACCGATACCACATGGTAAAGCACTTATCATAAGAATAAAGCCCATCAAAACAAAGAACCCGAGCAACGGCCATAGGTTATGCCGGGCTATTCGGCGGCTCATTTCCATGGCAGGCCAGGCCTGCATTTTGTAAATAATTATAAAATGGGTTTTAAATGCCCACAAAACAGTGATAAATAATAAAGTAACCATCAGTAACAATAAAGACACTATAAACTTCCCATCACGTATTAATTGTAAAAAAGCCCGGCTTATTTCTTCCTGCCGGGTAAACATATCAGCACTTTGAGATGATTTAAAAACATCTATCAGTTCTGGTAGAAAATTAAAAAACACCAGCAACGCTATTATCATGCTTATAACAAACTGTATAAGTGTACTTATAACAATAGGTTGCAGGTAATTAAAACCCTTGAACATGTCA
>JANOUJ010000146.1:0-7181 GCA_031416815.1 Chitinophagaceae bacterium | reverse complement strand
CTGCTGGATGGTTTTCCGGTTTACGGTCCAAAAGAAACCAATGGAAGCGACCCAACGGGATTGGATGTTTACCATGGTCATACGCATGTCACGACTGATTATCCGGCAGGCATTTATCATTACCATTTTACAACCGCAGCGCCATACCTGAACGGAAATGGATTTTATGGAACAGCCGGAACGGTAACACAGTAATTTTTTTATGAACCCGGCTTTTGTAAGGCTATTTAAAATCATTTGCACAGTTTATGCTGAGGCACGAAGGACACGCTGGTACATTGGGAAACTAATTCAGCGGTGCGATGCCATTTTTTTAACTGTATTCATGTTCTCATTTTTGCTTTCATGCAATGATAAACAAGGAGAAATTGCAGTGACATCTGTACCAAAGCCCGAAATGAAAATCGCCAAAACTGTTCCGTTGGTTTATAAAAACGTGTTGGATAAAGATCTTTCAAAACACCACGACACGATATTTTATAAAGACCAGTTCTTCACCGGTTTCAGGTACACATTATATCCAAATAATGATACGGCTGCTTTAGATTCGTATTTTAATGGGGTAGAGGAGGGCATACAAAAAAAATGGTACCCTAATCGCCAGTTCCAGGAAGAAAGGTTTTATATCAACGGCAAAAAAGAAGGCGCTCATAAAGGCTGGTGGCCCGATGGAAAGGAAAAATTTAATTTTACAGCATATGGAGATAAGTACGAAGGAGAATTCAAAGAATGGTACTCATCCGGGCTTTTGCAAAAACAATTTCATTACACAAATGGTCAGGAAGAAGGCAGCCAGCGGCTTTGGTGGGATAACGGTTCTGTGAGGGCCAACTACGTGATCAGGGAAGGAAAGAAATATGGTTTAATCGGTTTAAAAACGTGCGTCAATCCTTATGATTCAATTACTAAGAAATAGCTGCCTGTTCTTATTGCTGGCGATGGCCGCCTGTAAAAACAAAACAGCAGATAAAAGCCTGGCACTGCCATACATTAACAAACCCGATTTTACACCTGAATGGATCGCAGCAAATGACCCTGCCTATAAAAACATTCATACCATCCCTCCATTTTCATTCACCAATCAAAATGGGGAAACCGTAACAGAAAAAAATGTAGCAGGTAAAATTTATGTAACCGATTTTATTTTTACCCGTTGCGGCAGTATCTGCCCCATGATGACAACCAATATGGCAACCCTGCAGGAAAAATATAAAAATGATGATGGCATTTTATTACTCTCACATTCTGTAACACCTCAAATGGATAGTGTGGCGGTTTTAAAAAGATATGCTGAAGCTAAAGGCATCATCAGTGGAAAATGGCACTTGCTCACCGGTGATGAAGACCAGATTTACGCCATGGCCAAAAAACAATATTTCGCCGGCGATACTGTTGGCTATTATCAAACCGGCAACGAATTTTTACACACCGAAAATTTTATTCTGGTAGATAAACACCGCAGGATAAGGGGTGTTTACAATGGTACGCTTGCTTTGGAAATGGAAAGGCTGATGGATGATATTGCGACGTTGAAAAAGGAGGATTAGCCTTGTGCTGTCATGCTGAGGAACGAAGCATCTCAAAGATCATTTGTGTATAAGAGAGATGCTTCGTGCCTCAGCATGACAAAAATCCGTTTTTATAATTAGCATTTATTGCAAAACAAAATCTGCGTTAGTCAGTTCCGATCAGCGTGCTGAGCTTGTCGAAGGATCAGTGCCTGCCTGCCAGTAGAGAGGTTTCTATCGTGCTATCTCGATCTTCACCTTCTTATTCTTAATCTTTTCATTTTTTATCAGTTCTAAAACATGTCCTACTTTTACTTTACGAACGGCTACAAAACTAAAAAAGTCTTTCACTTCAATAATACCGATGTCTTCTTGTTTTAATTCGCCTTTTTTAGAAAGAAAGCCCACAATATCGATCTTATTCACTTTATCTTTTTTACCGGCAGCGATAAACAACGTACTCCATTTTGGTTTTTCCGGTATGGGATGCTCTTCCGAAATTTCTACTTCGGCAACCTCACCCATGTAAGCAGGTATTTTTTCCTCTTCGGATAAAATTACGATAGCTGTTCCGCTGGCATCCATGCGTGCTGTGCGGCCATTGCGGTGTGTGAAAGCATCTTCTGTATCAGGCAAGTGATAATGTACAATATAACGGATGTTCGGGATATCCAATCCACGTGAAGCAAGGTCTGTTGTAACTAAGATATTGCTTGTTCCATTTCGGAATTTGCACAGTGCTGCGTCTCTTTCCTGCTGCTCCATTCCTCCATGATAAAAAACATTGAGTATACCTTTTTCAGTCAGCAGGTTACTGGTACGCTCAACTGCCACCCGGTGATTGCAAAACACAACGGTAGAACGGTTACCCAGATAACAGATCAATTTAAAAAGTGTGTCGATCTTATCCTTGTCCGGACTAAACATAGTTTTCACCTCAAGCATATTTTCCGGCTGTTCTCCCTCCCGTAAAAAATCAAGACGCACCGGATCTTTTAAACCAATAAAATTTGGAACTGGTACAGCATAAGTTGCCGAAGTAAGGATCCTCTTCTTTATATTTTTGAGTGAACCGATAATGAACGACATTTCTTCAGTAAAGCCGAGTTCCAGGGATTTATCAAATTCATCAAGTACCAGTGTAGTAATATTATCAAGGGCAAAATTATTGCGGCGGATATGATCGGCCAGCCTTCCTGCGGTACCAATAATTAATGCAGGAGCTTCTTTTAAATTGTTCTCCTCAGTTTCACGCTTGTGGCCTCCATAACAGAGTGTGACTTTAAAACCGGTTTGCATTTTACGAAAAACATCATCAATTTGTATAGCCAGTTCACGGCTGGGCACTATTATCAAAGCCTGGGCACTTTCTATTTCCGGATCGAGGGTTTCAAGCAAGGGCAATAAAAAAGCCAGTGTTTTACCAGAACCGGTTGCTGATAATAAAATTACGTTATCATTTTTTGCATTGGCTTCCAGCGAAGCCTGTTGTATTTCATTCAATCCTTCAAAACCCAGGCTGTTTAAAATAAGCGGAATATTAATTTGTTGCATAGCTGCAAAAATACGCTTAGTTGCGGGGATGGGCTAATTCTTATCAGCACTAACAAATAGCGGATATCAGCAAGTTTTAACACTAAAACCGATACCGAGATCTTTTACTTTTTTTTCTCCCTTACAGTGGAAGGTACCCGTGCATTCATTTCCTTTACCAGTTGTTCATAAGGAACAAATCCCGAGGGCATAGGCGGCTGTTTAAAGTTCTTTCTTTGTTGGAGCTGGAATTCCACATTCTGTTGATAGTTTAACGGGGGAGGAGTTGCGTATTGCATAAATGCACGTGTATCTCCCGGTCCCCACACCGGATCATTGCCATAACGGAAGTCCTGGAAATTGACCCTTTTGGCCATGATGCGATATGAAAATGTAATGTTCGAATTGCCATTGTTCTTTTCCTTAACAGCGAATGAAGTAGTACCCGGTATTACGTAAAGGTCTTCGCTCTCGCCCTCGGCCTGTACAAACACATGCATGGGATGATCAATGTCGATAACAGTTACCTGTTTAAAAATTGAATCGAGATCGATAGTACATGTACCATTAACAAGCTTTCCCCTGCCTATATCTTCAAACCAAACTTCCGGGCTTTCGGTACAATACAACAACTGGTTGCCCCATTGCGTTCCTACAGATGCTGATTTGGTGCCATTGGATATTACATGATGGCCGTTATAATAACCAGAGTAGTATGAATTATTTGCCCTCCAGCCAACTACCCCAATATCAAGATCACCACCAACGATTCCGCCTCCCCATGCTATACCATAAACACCCATGCCAAAAGTTGCGCTGTTGTACCAGCCCAAAACCCCCATATGCTGATTGCCTGTTGGGATACTACTATATCCTTGAACACCTGCACCACCTGTTACCGCATTCGTAACATATCCGATCACTCCTGATCTTGTGTTTGAGGTACCGGTTCCGTTATAATTACCCATTACACCTGCTCCTGTGCCGCTGCCGCCATAATAACCACTTGTGGCGGAAAATGTGGTTGTATTGAACGGCATTACTTCACCCCATACTCCTGCGCCATGGTGATATGAAAAACCGTCAACAGGAAAAGTATTTACGCTGGAAGAAGTAGCAGATAACAGGCTTCCGGCATAAGGGCTGAAAGTGGCACCTACATACACCGACCCCGTGGTGGGGTCGAGCCTCATTCTTTCCAGATTATTAGAAACAAAACGTACCGGTTGTGCATTGGTACTGCCAATATAATTTGAAGCTGCGATGGAATTACCACTCATTCCCCAGGCGCTGTTGGATGAGTAAACTTCAAACCAACCCGTACCGTTATAAGACCAGAGGGAACTGGTAGTATTGTCATAAATTAATAATCCCTTTGCCGGTGAGGCAACAGCGGTTCGCTGAGCCGACGTCATCCTGGGTATCAGCATTCCTTTCGTTGTGCTGGTTATATCCAGCATTGCTGAGGCAACGGCGGTTGCTCCTGTAGAATTTATTGCTACACTTTGTGCACTCACCATTTGGTGAAATGGCAAAATTGAGAGCATGAATAGAAGAATTATCTGTTTCATTTGAAGCGGCTTTTAAAAAATTAAAAAAAACAACAGCACGGCAGGGGAGCCGGAGGAGATATTTCGTGAATATTGAATTACTGTAGAAAAAAAGCGGAAAAACTAAAGCTCTAAATTAAGAAAAATAATTTAGTAGTCCCCCAATTTATACACATGTAAAGTTTTGAAAATAGGAATGCCATTACACGGCGGTGCTCTTTATCCGTCAAATTTTTAGCACAATGAACAACCATATTTTTAGGAATGTAAAAAATAGTTGATCCTTATGAATCCCTGGATATAGATCAATGTTTTCCGCAACTACATCCTTCCTCCGTTGTATTATCATGCCATGGAAAACTATCGGCATTCTTGCTAAACTCCCAATAAAATTTAGGTCGAGGTTTATTTTCGTTACCTATCTCGTTCATCTGGTCCGCATCATACAGGCGGCCGTTTATCATGGTGTACCGGATGGTTTCTGTGTTACGGATATCATCCAAGGGATTCTTATCCATAACAAGCAGGTCGGCCAGTTTGCCTGGTTGCAAAGAACCGATCCATTTATCAAAACCAAGGCTGTATGCAGGGTTGATGGTTGCGGTTTGCAGCGCTTGCATATTGCTCATGCCTCCCTGTTGCATCATCCAAATTTCCCAATGAGCGCCCAGGCCCTGTAACTGTCCGTGGGCACCAATATTTACGGTTACGCCTTCATCCGCCAGTTTTTTTAAACTTTTTGAAGTAAGTATATGTCCATTCTCATATTCTTCCATAGGTACCATGGTCCTGTGCCTGCTCCGGATATCAATAACAGCCCTTGGTGTAAAACGCAGCAGCTTTTCTTTTTCCCAAACATGGCTGTGCTGGTACCAGAAGAATTCTCCGCTCAGGCCTGCATAGTTAACGATGAGGGTAGGCGTGTAGGCAGTCTTGCTATTTTTCCAGAGTTGTACCACATCATTGAACAAAGGAGCAACGGGTAAATTATGTTCTATGGTGGTATGACCATCCAGTATCATGCTTATGTTATGATAAAAGAAAGACCCACCTTCAGGTACTACTTCCATATTTAATTCACGGGCAGCCTGTAAGACCATTTGGCGTTGCTCACGGCGGGGCTGGTTGTAACTTTTTACAGAAAATCCCCCCAACGCTTTAATCCTGCGGAGTGCACTTCTTGCATCATCTATATTATTGATCACCACTTTAGATCCGCCATCGGCGCCATACAAAACTGTACCAGTGCTAAATATACGTGGGCCTACCACCGTGCCTGTTCTTACCATTTCACTGAGGCCAAAAACAAATTCACTGTTGGCAGATGGGTCGTGCATGGTTGTAACACCATACGCCAGGTTAGCGTAATACGACCATTGTTTTTGTCCGCTGCGAAAATGATTGCCATGGGCATGAGCATCTATAAAACCGGGCATGATTGTCTTGCCGCCACAATCAATTTGTTTGGCATTGGCAGGTATGGCTACCTCCCCGGTTTTACCAACGGCTTTAATAATATTTGCTTCCACCAGCAGTGTCCCATTTTCTATCACTTCATTTCCTTTCATGGTAATGATCCTGGCATTGATAAAAGCAAGGCTACCGGTAGGTTTATCGGTTGTTAATTGCAAGCCTATTTCAATTCCTTTTTCAGGTGCTTTAAAAACAGAGTCGGCAACGCCGGCAATAAATTCAAACCTTTGTTCAAGTGGGATAGTAAAATACTGGCTGCCTAAAGTGTAGAAAAGCTTTTTATTGTCGCTGCTCCAGTGCAGGTTGGTTCCTGCATCTTTACTCACAATTTTTACAGGAAAATCTTTAGTACCGCTGCCCAACTCGATGGTTCTCCCGGTTTTTGGAAAGGCAGCTACGTAGACATTGTAAAGGTCAATAAAAGCGATCCATTTCTCATCAGCCGATACCGTAAACTGACCGCCGTACATACTTTTCAAGTGAATACGTTCATCACGGCCATCGGGTTTATTGCTGGCGTAAGTACTATTCATACCGCCGCCGAGCTGATAATAAATGCGGTCGCTGCTGCTGTTAAAACGGGGCATGTCGCCACGGGAGGTTACAAAGTTTTCGTTGCTTCCATCAGCGGCCATAATATAGATACCGGGCTCTGCAGTGTAACCCGAACCCATGACACTGTTGCCATCATCTTTTCTGAATACGATCCATTTACCATCAGGAGAATAAGATGGCTGCCTGTAAATGCCTTTTGTAGCTGTAAGTTTAACAGGCTTACTGTTTGCAAGCGTAGATAATTTATAAATTGCGCCGGCTAATGAATCGTTCCAACTGACGAATAGTATATTTTTTCCATCAGCAGAAAAAGATGGCTCTGATTCAAAACCTGCATTGCGGTAAGCCGCATCATTGCTATTGGTCAGTCTTTCAGGTTTACCATCGGGTAGCGTTTTCTTCCAAAGGTATCCGACGGCATTGAACAAGATGGTTTTACCGTCAGGCGAAGTGGTGGCATTCCTGATCACATGGGCTTTAAAGGTTTCCGGGTTCAGTTCCTGCTGATAACGGGGCACTTCATACAAGCGTTGTTTAACATTGCAGGTAAATGGTATTTCGG
>JANOUJ010000145.1:0-3085 GCA_031416815.1 Chitinophagaceae bacterium | reverse complement strand
GATCAAAACGTTCAACAGGCAATCTGGACTAACAATCCACATAACACAACAAAGATTGATGATTATACAGGGTTTGTTCCAATTGTTGCTGTTTATGCATTGAACATGGCAGGAGTTAAAGGCAAACATAATTTAGTTGACAGATCAATCCTGTTAGTATTGAGTTATGCTGTTGCAGGTGCGGTTGTAACTCCTGTTAAGAGGTTAACAAATAAGCTGCGGCCCGATGGTTCAAACAGATTGTCTTTTCCTTCAGGCCATACAAGCCAGGCTTTTGTTTCTGCTGAATTTTTAAGAATGGAGTATAAACATCTTTCGCCCTGGTACGGAATTGCTGGTTATACAGTAGCTGCATTAACGGGCTATTTGCGGCTGTATAATAATAAACATTGGTTAAGTGATATAGTGGCTGGTGCCGGTGTGGGTATTCTTTCTGTACAAGCTACCTATTGGGTTTATCCAAAACTAAAAAAATTACTTGTAAAGAAGAACGAAAATGCTTTCATCATCCTTCCATATTATCAGCAACAAACAGGTGGATTGCAGTTTGTTTATCAATTCAAATAATTGTTGTTCTACTTTAACTTCTCCTTTTTTTTCTTTCCCCAGGTAGTGAAAGCATGTTTTAAAGTATTGACCACTTTCGCATCTGTTTTAAAAGACCAGTCAATAGATTTATACGTTGTAGTAATATCATTATGTGTATGAAAAAACACAACCGCTTTTACAGCTGGGTATTTATAAGTGAATGAATCCAATGCCTGGCTAAACCACTTAGCCCTGTCTCCACCGGTTACTAAGGAACCCAGTTCCGTAATCATCATTGGTTTTCCATACAGCGATAAATCATTATAACATTTGTTGAAAATATCCTGCAAGGTCCACCACTGGCTCCATGTAGCAACGGTTCCATAGTTAAGTACGGTAACACCCGTCCAATCAACGTAGGCATGACCGGGATAAAATTCTTTATAACTGTAAGCAGGATGCGGCGACCATAGAAATAATACGTTTACGGCACCTGCTTTTATAAACCGTTCTTTAATATGTTTCCATGCTGCTATAAATTCTTCCGGTTTATTATTTTGCGGGCCCCAGGGATAACGGTAAGGGTCATTCATTTCATGACCAAGGCGGAGAAAGAACGGGTTTCTGAATTTCTTTGCTTCAGCAGCCCATTTATCAATGTATACATCAAACTTTCCTTCAGCTATTAGTTTCATTCCACCAATATTCTTATTCTCTGCTTTTGGATCAATTGGATAAAACTCAGGATCAAAATCATCTAACCATGGTTCCCATGTAATAACAGGTATAGAACCCAAATCATAAATTGCCTGTGCCCTTAATTGTGGAAACACTTGTATTGTCTTACTACCCCACGCCGTGTATAATGAAATAAGGGGGAGTTTTGTATGCAGAGAATCTTCTAATGCTACAATACTCTCATACGATTCAGCTGTAAGATCATCATACGCACCGAGAAAAACGGTATCTGCAGTGATCATCAATTTCGGATTAAACCGGTACTTATTGAACCATTGCAACGAAGTGGAACGGCTCTCCCTTGTATCGGTTATTTTTTTTTCAATACTTGCAATTTGTGAACTGAAAGAACCCGTCAGATCACTTAACGGTCCTCTTCCACGGTTACCGATTCTAACAAGCAATAAAAAAATCAATACACCCACCGCCAATGCAAGAAAAATAAAGCTGAAGCGAATGACAATTGTTTTCATATAGATTATTTTAAGGCGACTACTTCGATTTATGTTTTAATGCATGCAGATTTACCTTCTGCCAAGGCTCTTCAATTGCTATTTTACCCGATTGCCATGCCGCATATAAACCACCTACTGATAATAAAAAAGGAATGGTTGCAAAAATCATCATGCCCCATACTTCTGCACTGGATAGTGTAATTCTTGCTTCAGGTGTAAAAAAACCTCTGTTAATCATTACCATCACAAGTGTTATAAGAAATAAAACAGCATGAAAAATCAGTGGGCGAACAAACGGTGTAAATCCCTGGATTGCTTTTTTAGCTGTTGGGATATACGGAATTTCTTTATTAAAAACAGATAATATAAATCCACGAAAGAAAACGGGCCAACAGGTAAATTTCAAGATCATCCCCCGCCAATGGAATCCTCTCTCCTGTTGCGGATGACACAACCATTGTTGCATGTATAAATAAATCGTCAATGAAATAATACCAAGGGGTAACCAGCGAACTATAAACTCACTAAAGTCCATATTCCCGGGCAATACGTTCAACCACAAGAATAAATAAGGAACAAGAATAAATAAAAACATCATAAGGCCCGACAGATAGTAAGTACCAATGCTGAGATAAGAGATACGTTGCCAAAACGATAAATGCCGCCACAGTTTTGGTAACTCAGCAAATAATACTTCATGCACACCACGTGCCCATTTTAATTGTTGCTTACAAAAAGATCCCAGGTCTTCGGGCACCAGTCCTCTGCTAACAATGATGGGAGAATAAACTGATTTCCATCCGGCTGCATGTATACGTATTGATGTTACAAGATCTTCAGCTAATCCAATCCCATGTCCGTTAATACTCTCTAACGCTTTTCTTCTAAATGTACAGTTAGCCCCAATGGCCACTGCACAATTATGACCATGCATGGCCATTTGTGTTGGACCATAAAAACCATAAGTTTGTTCAGCGGCTCCGGCTGCAGTAAAAGAACGATACTGATTATAATAAGCCTGGCTTACCTGTACAAAACCTATCTCTTTGTTTTCAAAGTACCCAAGTACTTCATCAAAAAAATTAGGGAAAGGAATGTGATCAGGATCGAGTACTAAAATAAATTCTTCATTGGTTCGCTTTAATGCTTCGTTGATCTTACCTGCTTTTGCTCCGGAATAACCAACCAGCTCCATCCAAACAGCACCATATTTTTCTGCTGTTTCTTTAAATCTCTGATCCTGTGTATCATCCAGTAAATAAGTTGTATGCGGATAGTTGATTTGTTTACATGCTTCCAATGTTTTTTCAAACATACTGAGTGGTTCACCCGGTGAGCTGGTGGTAAAAATTGCTACCGTTTTA
>JANOUJ010000144.1:0-5287 GCA_031416815.1 Chitinophagaceae bacterium | reverse complement strand
AATTTTCTGGGTGTAATTTTCTACCGGGCCGTCATCGAAACTGATGGCAATTTCCTTTTTAGCAGTATCAGCCTTACAAATAATTTTTATAAAGAAATTAGAGCCAACAGAATAACATCCCCAAAATACAATAAGAGAATAGGCAATAAGCAATAGGCAATAGGCAAAAACTGGCAGACCATATTTTATATGCACGCCAATTAAAATAACCAGCAGTACAATAAAAAAAATATTTGTGTTGCGGAAGTTTAACATGCCGACAGCAAAGATAAAGAATGATGTATGCCCCGGTAGTGATTATAAATTAATACCCTATTGATCCTTTTATCTATCGCCCCGGTATAATTAAATGCAGCAGGTAGGTCGCCGGACCTAATGGTAACAGCTGCCACCCACATGGCAAAAGCGACTGCCGTTGGATATTCTCCAGACAGGTGTTTATAATTGACTGTATTTTTTACATTGAAAACAGTTTCCCCAAGCTGCTCGTAGATTTTATCGCTTCCGGCATCTCCATTTTTTCCCGTTATGACCAAATCGATCTCATCCATACTCACTGAATGCCGTTCTAAAAATGAAGCAACCTGTTTTTCAATTTCAGCGATCCCATCAGGCTTGTAAAAAGTATGCAGCCCATCCAGTTTTGCATGATCAGTTGACGAGGGCTCATTAGCCAACAAAAAAAACGTGGCACCTTCGCCGGCAATGGTTCCCTTGGTTTTTGTTTTATATATTTCGATGTTTGATACAAGGCCTTGTTTATACAAACCCATTCTGTTTAATATTGTATGACTGCTATTTGTGATCTCATCAATGGCGCCAACCAATACATTAGATGCATCATTTTCTTTCAGCAACATCATGCCGTCGAGCAAAGCGCTTTCAAAAGAAAATCCACGATGAACAAATGCATTGTTATAATTATTGCATTGCAGCATCAAACCAATTTGTGCACCGATTGTATTGTGTGTTGATTGTATAAAAGCAGTCGGCGTAAGTAGCTCCTCTTTAAATTCAACCATCTTACTTAAAAAAGAATTGGTGTCTTCCAGGCAACCATAGGCCGTACCGGTAATAATTGCATCGGGAACTTTAGTGCCGGCTTCCCGCAAACATTCCAGGGCAGCGGCCACACCCATACGTATGATGCGGCTCATACGCCGGATCTGTTTTGGATCAATGAATTCTTTGTAATCAGGCTCAATACATGTAAGCCGGTTACCGGTATATTCAACAACATCAACCAATGGCTGATGGCCAAAAGTTTTTTGCGGAGAGATATTACCTGTCGCCCGGATGTACATTTTTCTTTGTTAATTATTATTCCTGTTTAAAATAACAAAACGTTCCTACGGAACGAAGGGTTTTTATTTATCAATGTGCTACTACCCATAAAATGTCCCATACGGGACAAAGCACAAATTCTTCCTTTTCTCCCACTTTGCATCGTTCCGTTAGGAACGTTCCGTGGGTATATTAAATTATCAAAAGATCTTCAATGTTCCATCGGAACATTTTGTGCTCATCGCTGAAGGCTAAATTTTCGAAAAAATCAATGATGAACAATTACCACCAAATCCAAACGAGTTGGAAAGCACATGTTTCACTTCCACATTTTTTATTACTTCTCTTTCCGGCACAAACGGAAGATCAACCATCGGTGTTTGCAAACGCAGGTTTGGAAAAATAATACCATGCTGCAAAGCCAACACAGAAAATACAGCTTCTATGCCGCCGCTGGCGCCCAATGTATGTCCCGTAAATGTTTTTGTTGAACTCATTTTTGGATAATGCGGATCGAATAATCTTTTGATCGCCGTTCCTTCTGCGATATCATTATTCTGTGTACCGGTTCCATGCAGGTTGATATAATCAATGTCGCCCGGATTTAAACCTGCTTTTTTTAGTGCACCACTCATAGCTAAGTAAGAACCAATTCCATCCGGTGATGATGCAGTTTGATGGTAGGCATCATTGGCATTGCAATAGCCACTTAAAATTATTTCAGGCTTATTTTTCAATGTGGCAGCGACCTTATCCGAAACCAACACAACATAACCGGCGCCTTCACCGAGATTCAGCCCCCGGCGGTTTTCATCAAAAGGCTGACAAAACTGTTCATCAACAATCATTAGTGTGTTAAACCCATTCAGTGTAAATCTTGCCAGCGCATCTGAGCCTCCTGCAACCACTACGTCAACAATATTATTTCTGATAAGCCGGGCACCTAAAAAAATGGCATTGGCAGATGATGAACAGGCCGTGCTGATGGTAGTGATGTATTCTTTAATACCCAATGCATCTGCAACCAGTTCTGTTACACTGCCGCACTCGTGGTTAACTACATCACGAAGCCGCCCTTTATTATTATCAGGTAAAAAATCTATAAAAAAATTTTCTGTTTTATCCATTCCGCCAACAGATGTGGCGGAAATAAATCCTGTGCGCAAGTCTTTAATATTTTCAATACCAGCCTGCAGCAGCGCTTCTTTTGCTGCAACTAAACTTAATAATGCCGTACGACTTTTTATTGGGGGTAAACCTGCCAGCTGGGAAAGTTCTTCATTACTAAGCTCTACTTCAGCAACCGGCAACCGCTGGCGATGGGCCGAATCCAGATAATGCATTTGACCCATTCCCGCCCGGCCGTTTTCCAATGCATCCAGGCATTCAGCAACATTGTTGCCTATAGCCGAAATGATACCGGTGCCGGCAACAAAAACGGGTTCATTACTATTATGCATTCTGGGCTTGATGAGCAGTTATATATTCGGCCATGGTCCTTACCGTTTTAAAAACCTTAGGGCCATCTTCTGCATTGGATAGTTTGATCTTATACTGCTGTTGCAATAAAACGATCAGTTCGAGCGCATCTATGGAATCCAGGCCAAGGCCCTCAACAAAAAGCGATTGGTCATCTCCAATATCTTCTGGCTTAGTATCCTGCAAATTCAACTGGGCAATGATCTGTGTTTTCAGATCCGACATTAATTTCTCCATTTTGTACTTTTTTCTTTCACCCGCCTTCGACATCCCGATAGCTATCGGGACAGGCTGACAGCTTTAACTGGTGTATTTTAGTAAGATTATCTTTTGTAAAAATAACTGAATTGAGGCTTTTAACTTCCTCTATTAAAAATAAAGTTGCATTATAATCTTGGTTCAACACATCTACCCAGCCGCAAATACAACACTGCAATATATTATTATTAATCAGGTTGCTTACATAGTGTTCAATAAAACCGGCATCAAATTCCTCAGAAACAAAAAAAGCATTCTCGCCTTTAAAATGATGCCTGATGGATATTTCGCCAATCACAATATTTGGCAGCGTGTAAACAAACTGTGCCGGGCTGGCAACTGTCTTTGTAGTTTCATAGTATTTGATATCAGTATCCAGGCTGGCGTTGGCATTTGACAACACGATCCCTACATCTTCGGGCTTATACTTTTCTTTATCAAAACTACCCTGCAATAAAACTTCATTAGCCAGCCAGCCTAGTTTACTCAGGTTATCCATTTTATGAAACTTTGGGTAATCCAACATAAAATGACGGTAAGCTTCTAACACAAATTCCGCCAGGTCTGTCTTCCTGCTTTCAAAAACCAGTTGTTCATTTTTGTAAATTACCTGATCACTTATTTTACAACTGGCGGTTATATAGATATTTGCTGACAAAATTTAATTACAATTAAATGGGTTTATTGGCGATATCTCTTAATTCTATCGTTCTTGCCAGTTTCTGCAATGCTGTTGTATGATCTTTTACGTAAGGGTTTTTTAGATCCCAAACATAACCCGCCAAAACCGAGCATATCATGCTTTTAATTCGAGATACCTGGTTATCCGCAAAGAAAATTGTATCCAATGTTCCTTCGTACCATGCCATTACAAACGAGCGGAAAGTATTTACACCCTGCATCATCGGTTCTGTATATTCAGTTTCCCAATCTACTTCTTCGCCATTGAGTTTTTTGATGACCAGTTTAGCCGCAGTTTGACTGGAAACAGTTGCCAGTGTAACACCCGAGGAGAAGACCGGATCTAAAAATTCGGTTACATTGCCGGTTAACACAAAACCATCGCCGTAAAATTTACTGGTGGTGGTTGACCATGACTCCAGCACTTTTGGTTCAAAAAGAAATTCCACATCCTTCATTCTTTCACTTAAATAAGGCTCGGTTGCCAGCAAGGTCCGCAATTGTTCTTCGGGTGTACCACCTTGTGTTGCTTCAAAAAATTTAGGTTCGCCCACAAAACCAACCGATGTAATTCCGTTTGAAAAAGGTATTACCCAGATCCAGATACCGTATTGATGTACAATAATGGTAATGCGGTTGGGTTCATCATCCATGGTACGCTTTGTATCCACCACGTGGGTAAAAAATGCTTTCCTTGGCGGCAGGTTTGAGGGTTTGTCCATATTGAACAATTTTGGTATCACCCTCCCGTAGCCGCTTCCGTCTACGATAAACCTGGCAGCAATCTGTGATTTATTTCCGTCAACATCTTCAACCGTTGTTACCGAGTCAGCGCCATTAAATTCAATGCCGGTTACAGTAGTTTCATAACATACAGGTATGCCCATTTGCTCACAGCAATCTGCCAGTATTTTATCAAATTCGGCACGTGGCACCTGCCAGGTCCAGCTCCAGCCTTCTGTAAACTGGTCGGCAAAAAAGTAGTCACAAATTTTTCCGTTCTTCACAAACTTGGCCCCGAATTTTTCCTGGAAACCTCTTTCCTTAACTGCATCCAAAAATCCGGCTTCTTCCAATGCTTCCATACATCGTGGCAACAGGCTTTCGCCAATTACAAATCTTGGAAACTTCAACTTCTCTACGATCTTAACTGTAAAGCCTGCCTTTTTTATTATAGAAGCTGCAACTGTTCCGGACGGACCTGCTCCAATTACCAGCACATCAACCTGTTCTGTTTTCATTTTCTTATTTTCTTTTTTTACATTTTAATAAGGTCTGGCTCAACCCGATATGATCTGTCTGTTCCACAATCTCAAAACCGGCTTCTTCAATACATTTTAAAAATACTTCGGCACTGTACATCTGGCTGTTGCCATTGGCAAGGGCTGTAAAATAAATAGAAGTTTGCTGCAGGCAGAATGCGGCAATTTCAAATTTCTGCCGGTCCCAGTAAGGCTCCAGTATAATCACCTGACCGTTTTCGTCCAGCGCTTCGTAACATCTTTTTAAGATGGAAACTATTTCTGCTTCGGAAAAACAATCCAGGAACTGGCTCATCCAGATCACATCAAATCCCTTTGGAAAT
>JANOUJ010000143.1:0-14191 GCA_031416815.1 Chitinophagaceae bacterium | reverse complement strand
GCTGCCAATATCAATTTCCAAAACAGGATGCCATCGGTAAAAATCCATGGCAAAGGAAATATTTTGCCCAACAGCGGAAGATTGGTGCTACCATTTGAATCGATCAACCTCAATGCTGTTGATATCTCATCATTAAAATTTTTGAAAACAATGTACCGCAGTTTCTACAGGATAATGACCTGGGTGGAAACAACGAACTAAGAAAAGTTGCCAAACCGGTTGTTCAAAAAACACTGAGGCTGGATGATGACAAAACTTTAGACCTGCACAAAAAACAACATTTCTCTTTAGACATTGATAAATATTTAAAAACTGAACAGGGAGCTATTTATAAAGTCACTATCGGTTTCAGGCCAGAGTATTCTTTGTACCAGTCAACTGATACAACTTCAACTGCAGCGGCTGATGAAAGGGAAGAGGAATATTATGACGATTATGGTGGAAACAACAACAATGGCGTTGATGAAGATGATGCGTTTTGGGAAAGATATGATAACTACTACCCTTTTGGTTACAGCTGGGAACGGCGAGATGACCCTACCAGTAAATCTTATTACAACAAAGACCGCTGGGCAAGCAGAAATATTTTAGCAAGCAATATTGGCCTTACTGCCAAGCGTGGTAATGATAATAGCCTGGTGGTTGCAGTAAGCAATATTCTTACCACCGAACCGATGAACGGTGTTGATATTGAGGTGATGGATTATCAACGCACCATTATCTGTAAGGTTAAAAGCGATGGCGATGGCTTCGCAAACATTGACCTGAAAAGAAAACCCTTTTTATTAATTGCACGCAAAGGCGATGAAAGAGGTTACTTAAAATTAGACGATGGAAGTTCGCTGGCGCTTAGCCGCTTTGATGTAAGTGGCGAAGAAGTGAAGAACGGCATCAAAGGATTTATTTTTGGCGAACGTGGTGTTTGGCGCCCCGGCGATACCATGTATCTCAACTTCATTGTAGAAGATAAACAGGGTAAATTACCGAAAGACCATCCGGTTGAGTTCAGTCTTTTTACACCACAAGGTCAATTGTATAAACACACTGTTCAAACCGATGCGGAAGGCGGGTTCTATCTTTTTAAAACCAATACCGATGCTTCTTCACCTACGGGCAACTGGCTGGCAAAAATAAAAGTAGGTGGTGCAGTTTTTGAAAAAAGAATCAAGGTAGAAACCATTATGCCAAACAGGTTGAAGATAGACCTGAACTTTGGTAAAGACCCTGTACTTGGCAAAGGCAATAGCGAAACAGGAAACATCAATGCCAAATGGTTGTTTGGCGCATTGGGTAAAAATTTAAAAGCAAAGATCGATGCATCACTTTCTTCACGAGGAACATCATTCCCTAAATTCGCTGGCTTTGAATTTGACAACCCAACATCCAATTACCAAACACAAAGCAAAACTATTTACGAAGGTACATTGGACGAGCAGGGCAATGCAGCATTAAAAACAAATTTCGAGATTGATGAAACCGCACCGGGCATGTTGAGTGCAAATATGATGGTAAAGGTTTTTGAACCGGGCGGCAGTTTCAGCATTGACAATGTTACTATGCCTTATAGTCCTTACGAGAGTTACGCAGGTGTTAAATTACCCGAAGGTGAAAAACCTTTTGATTATTTAATGGCAGGTAAAAATCATACAGCACAAATTGTAAATGTAAACAGTAAGGGAATTTTAATTGGTGGCAGCGGCGAAGTGGAAGTACAGTTCTACCGCATTCAATGGCGCTGGTGGTGGGATAATAATGGCGACAACCTCAGCAATTTTACACAGGATGAATATAATAAGCTGCTGAAAACGGAAACCGTAAAATTAAATAATGGCCGGGGCAAGTGGACCTTCGGCACTTCTGAAAATGAATGGGGACGTTATTTAATCTTAGTAAAAGACCTGAAGAGCGGCCATACCACCGGTTCTACTTTTTATATTGAAGATGCTTATTGGCAAACAAGAGCCGGCAGCGAAGATCAGACTGCCGCTTCCATGTTATCCTTTGAATCAAACAAAGAAAAATACAATGTTGGTGAAGAAGTTTCTTTAAAAATACCAAGCAGTAAAGGTGGCCGTGTATTGGTAAGTATTGAGAATGGAAGCAAGGTTTTAAAATGTTTTTGGCAGGAAACAAAACAAGGCCAGACAGATGTGACCTTTAAAGCTGAAGCTGATATGGCTCCCAATGTTTATGCAACGGTAAGTTTATTGCAGCCACATTCACAAACTATCAACGACCTGCCAATACGAATGTATGGTTCTGTTCCCATTTTTGTAGAGGATAAAAATACTGTACTAAAACCGGTGTTGGATATGCCTGCCAGTATCAGGCCCGAAACAAATGTTTCCTTCTCAGTAAGTGAGCAGAATGGAAAAGAAATGACTTATTGTGTTGCTATTGTTGATGAAGGATTGCTTGACCTTACAAGGTTTAAAACACCCAATCCGCATGATGCATTTTATGCAAGAGAAGCATTGGGCGTAAAAAGTTTTGATCTGTTTGATTATGTGATAGGAGCCTGGGGCGGCGACCTGGAAAGGATTCTTACCATTGGTGGTGATAATGAGGCAGGGCCTGGTAAACAAAAAACTGCCAACCGTTTTAAACCTGTTGTAAAATACCTGGGGCCATTTCATTTAAAAAGAGGCCAGACACAAAAACAATCTTTCACATTACCATCGTACATCGGTTCTGTAAGGGCCATGGTTGTTGCGGCTCATGATGGCAGTTATGGCGCCACTGAAAAAACAATTGCTGTTAAAAAGCCTTTGATGATGCTGGCTACCATGCCTCGTGTGCTTGGCCCCGGCGAAACCATCAAATTACCGGTTACTGTTTTTGCAATGGAGAATAATGTGAAGAAGGTGAACATCACCCTGCAAGCAAACCCTTACCTGGAAGTGGTTGGAGGAAATGCACAAACAATTAATTTTTCGGCAATTGGAGAACAGATGGTTTATTTTGATGTACGTGTTAAGCCAAATACAGGCATTGGAAAAATAAAACTGCTGGCAAGTTCGGGTAGCGAAAAAGCAGACTATGAAGTGGAGCTTGAAATTCGCAACCCCAACCCACCGGTAACACAGGTTACTCAAATGACTTTATCAGCAGGGCAACAATGGAAAACCATTGCTAACCCCGTTGGCGTTGTTGCAGCCAGCACAGCTGTTTTGGAAATTTCCAGTGTACCATCTATGAATTTGCAAAAACGTTTGAACTACCTGATGGAATATCCACATGGATGCGTTGAGCAAACCACTTCAGCTGTTTTTCCGCAGTTGGTATTAAACCAACTAACCGACCTGGATGAAACCAAAAAAGCAAAGGTTGACAGGAATATAAAAGCCGGAATTGGCAGGTTGCAGAACTTTCAGCGGCCAGACGGTGGCTTTAGTTACTGGCCCGGTGGCAGCGAAACCGATGAATGGGGCACCAACTATGGCGGGCATTTTTTAATAGAGGCTCAAAACAACGGTTACCTGGTTAGTGATTATATGCTACAGAACTGGAAAAATTTCCAACGCGGCAAAGCAAACAGTTGGGTGCCCACTACCAATAATTTTTATGGAGGCGATCTTATACAGGCATATCGCCTTTATGGATTGGCATTGGCGAAAGCACCTGAACTAGGTGCCATGAACAGGTTGAAGGAATTCAAATATTTATCTTCAGAAGCCAAGTGGCGGCTGGCTGCTGCTTATGCATTGGCAGGCCAGGAAAATACTGGACTGGACCTGATCAGCGGTTTATCAACTTCATTTCCCGAAAGAGCAAACTGGGGTTATTCCTATGGTTCAGATACAAGAGACCAGGCGATGGTATTGGAAACACTTACATTGCTCCGCAAAAAAGCAAAGGCCGAAGAATTGTTGAGAACCATTTGTGCAAAACTGGCGCAGGATAGCTGGTACAGCACACAAACAACAGCATACAGTTTAATCGCCATTGCAAAGTATTGTGGTAAAAATCCCAGCGGCGCAAAAATAATTGCAAGCGGAACTGTTGATGGTAAAAATGTTGATGTCAATTCTGCTTCGTACATAAAGCAGATACCAATTTTATTTGCAAAAGGAAGTAGCAATGTTGTGATAACAAACAAAGGTAACAACACCTTGTATGTACGTTTGATCATACAGGGCCAACCGCTTGCAGGCGACAGCATCAAAATAAACAACAACCCTGCTGTATTAAGTATGAACGTGAGTTATCTTACACAAAATGGCAATGCCATCGATATTGGCAAACTTACGCAGGGCACCGATTTTGTAGCCAAGGTTGTAATCACTAATTCCGGTAAGCGTGGCAATTATACAGAGATGGCGTTGTCGCAGATATTCCCCAGCGGCTGGGAAATTTTAAATGCCCGCATGTTTGATGTCGAAGGTGCATTCAAATCAAGTTCTTCAAATTACCAGGATATTCGTGATGACCGTGTGTACACTTATTTCGATATTGCCAGTAATCAAACCCATACCTATTACATACAATTGAATGCATCGTACCTGGGACGTTTCTTTTTACCCGGTACTTATTGCGAAGCGATGTATGATAACAGTATTACGGCGGGTGTGAATGGGAAGTGGGTGGAAGTAGTGCATTAACGGCCCCCTCTATCTCCCCCGAAGGGGGAGGAAATGTAAAAGATATGTGTGAAGATGGAAGCGAATTGAACAAACAAAAAATGATTCAAACTAAAAAATTACTCTCCATGTCCCCCCTCCTTCGGAGGGGGATAGGGGGAGGCCGGATAAAATTGTTGGTGCTGTTGGGTCTATCGATCTGGTTTTATTTTTCTCTTCCTTCAAAATTATTTCATACACCAACGTCTTATGTAATTGAAGATATGGATGGCAATTTATTAAATGCCACCATTGCTGCTGATGGACAATGGCGCTTTCCGTACAACAAAAATGTACCTCAAAAATTCATAGACTGCATCACCACTTTTGAAGACCGAAGATTTTTTAAACATCCAGGTGTTGACCCTGTCGCTATTGGAAGAGCAATCACCAAAAATATAAAAAACAAAGGCGTGGTGCAAGGTGGCAGCACTATTACCATGCAGGTTATCAGGCTTTCAAAAAGAAACAACAAGAGAAACATCTGGAATAAATTAAAAGAAAGTATCCTCGCCGTGCGGCTCGAACTTTCTTATTCCAAAAATAGTATACTTACCCTGTATGCCAGCAACGCTCCCTTTGGAAGCAACATTGTGGGGCTTGATGCAGCAGCATGGCGTTACTATGGCCGCAGTGCCGATAAACTCAGTTGGGGAGAAATGGCTGCCCTTGCGGTTTTACCAAATGCTCCTGCATTGGTGCACCCTGGCAAGAACAGGAATGTGCTGCTGAAAAAAAGAAACCTGTTGCTGGATAATTTATTCCAGGTAGGAAAAATTGATAAGAACAATGTAGAACTGGCGAAGCTTGAACCCTTACCTGATGAACCTTACCGGCTTCCACAAAATGCCTCGCATTTATTGCAACGTTTTATAAAAGATAATAAAAACTGGAAACAGGAAACAAAGATCAAAACAACGCTTGATGGCAACCTTCAAAAAAATGTTTCACTCATCATACAACAACATCAATCAGTTTTTAAAGGCAATGGCATTAATAATGCCTGCGCTTTGGTGCTTGATGTGGAGACCGGAAATACGTTGGCGTATGTTGGAAATATTAAAGATGCGGCTAACAAAGAAATGGAAGCAGATGTGGATGTGATAGCGGCGCCACGCAGTCCCGGTAGTGCATTAAAACCAATTTTATATGCAGCTACATTGAGCGATGGATTGATCTTACCTAACTCCATTATACCTGATATACCTACGCAAATAGGCAGTTATTCTCCAAAGAATTTTGACCTGAGTTACGACGGGGCGGTTCCTGCCGGGAGGGCTTTAGCAAGAAGTTTGAATGTGCCGGCAGTAAAAATGTTGCAGCAATACAAATATCAACGGTTTTATGAAACGCTGCAGCAGTGCGGCATAACAACCTTAAAAAACAATGCTGATTTTTTTGGCCTGAGTTTAATACTCGGGGGCTGCGAAGTAACCATGTGGGATCTTGCAGGTGTGTATGCATCTATGGCCCGTACATTAAATCATCAAACAAAAAATCGTGGCAAAATTGACCAAAAAGATTTCCATTCACCAAATTATGTTGCTGCACAAACAACAAACCTGCCTACCGGACAGGCAGGCAACAAACCACAAACCACAAACCTTCCTCTCGATGCAACTTCTATCTGGTTCACTTTTCAGGCCATGCAGGATGTAATGCGGCCCGGTGAAGAAGGTTTGTGGCAGCAGTTTACCTCCTCCCAAAAAATTGCCTGGAAAACAGGCACCAGCTTTGGCTTTAGAGATGGATGGGCCATTGGCATCACCCCAAAAAACGTAGTGGCAGTGTGGGTTGGTAATACCGATGGCGAAGGAAGGCCGGGATTGGTTGGTATACAAACAGCAGCTCCAATACTTTTTGATATTTTCCGTTTGCTGCCAAACAGCAGGTGGTTCGAAAAGCCCAAATACAATTTTATGTATCCACAGGTTTGCAGGCAAAGCGGTTATCGTGCTAATATTGATTGTCCCGAGGTTGATACTTTATTTATGCCGCCCAATGCCATCAAAGTTCCACTTTGTACCTACCATAAAATAATTCACCTGGATGCCACAAAAAGTTTTAGGGTAACAGAGGAGTGTGAAACTCCATCAAACATGCAACATAAAAGCTGGTTTATTTTATCACCAGCAATGGAATTTTATTACAAGCAACGCAACATAGATTATATACCGCTTCCACCATTTAAGCCGGGTTGTATATTTTCAGAAACAGGGAAATTAATTGAGATCATTTATCCACAACCCGATGCAAAAATTTATGTACCGCTCGAAATAAACGGCGAAAGAGGCAAAACTATTTTTACTGCGGCTCATCGCCGGGCCAGAGCAAAAATATTCTGGAGCGTTGATGATGAATTTGTTGGCAGCACCCAAAATTTTCACCAGATCGGTTTAAATCCATCACCGGGAAAACACATCATGACATTGGTTGATGAAAACGGGGTGAGTGTAAGCAGGCAGTTTGAAATACTGGAAAAAGAAGATCGCTGATGATCATTCTTTTACAAAAACATGATCGCATCCATCTCTGTAACTATCATTAAACATTACCTGGTTATTACAAAATAGTATCCTGCCATATAAATATTCACTTAATGAAGTAAGATTAAATCCCCAGGCATTAATGTCAACAAGTATCAAACTCCAGTTCCCCTGAGTTAATATTGCCGAGTTTTGATAAACAATAAAAGTTGCATTAGCATTGAAAGTTATTTTGATGTTTTTGGTAGCAGTTATTACCCCAGCATTTCCATCACCGCAAAGTTGTTTTGTCCATACCCAGGAACCAATGATTTTATTAGAGATTGTAGCTGAGTCTAAAAATTGCACATTATCACATTCCCAAAGGGTATCTTTTTTAGCCTTTTTACAGGAAAAGGTTATTAAACAAATGGTGAGTATGAGGAAATATTTCATCTTGGTTAATGTCATTATCACATTCTTATAATAAATCTACAACATTTATACAGCAGGTGAATATTCAGGCCCCTTTTAAAATTTCTTCTTACATTTAATTACTTCAAACTATAAAATATTTTATTATGCCAATACGTATGGAAGATGATCCGCAGGATCAACAGGATTTTGATGACAGTAACACATCAGGTGGTGGTGGAAGAGGTGGCGGCGGTGGTGGCGGTGGATTGCTGGCTTTCTTGCCCTTGCTCCTATCCTTGTTTAAAGGTGGTGGCGGCGGAAAAAAGATTCTTTTATTATTGGTAGCTGCAGGTGCAGCTTACTTTTTCTTTTTCAGAAGTGGTTCAGGCGGCGGCGTAACAGATGTTGTAAAAAATCTTTTTTCGCAGAGCGGGTATAGTTTTAGCCCCGAGCAGTTTAAAAAAGCAAATGTGTACGAAGGACTTGCCGACGACAATACAAAAAACCCTTTGCCCGAAATGGTTTCGCTTTTAAAATTTGCACCCGACAGGCAAAACCAGGGCCAGCAGGGAAGTTGTGTTGCCTGGAGCAGTACCTATGCTGCACGTACCATTGTAGAAGCAGCATCAAAAAATATAAGTGGAAACAGTACAGCTTTCAGTCCGGCGTTTGTATATAACCAAATTGGCTTGGAAGGTTGCCAGGGTGCCTACATTCAAAACGCCATGGAATTTATGAGCAGTAAAGGTGTGGTTGCATACAATGATTTTCCTTACGATGAACAGGACTGCAGCAGGCAGGCAAATTCAACTCTGTATAATAAAGCCGCACAAAATAAACTTCATGGTTTTACAAGATTAACTGATGGCGAAAGTACCCAAGGCATCAATGTACGTGCAGTTAAAGAACATCTTGCAAAAGATGCACCGGTTGTTATAGGTATGATGGTTGGCGGTTCTTTTATGCAAGGTATGATGGGAAAAGAAATGTGGGCACCAACCAATGAAGACCACAGCCAGATGGGTTTTGGCGGCCACGCCATGTGTGTGATCGGTTATGATGACCGGAAGCAGGCTTTTCAGATCATGAACAGTTGGGGTCCTCAATGGGGCGTTAATGGCGTAGGCTGGGTTCGTTATGCCGATTTTAAAGAATTTGTACGGGAGGCTTATGGCGTTGACCCCATGCCGAAACGTGGGGCAGCAGTTAATATTGGATTTGAGGCGGCCATTGGCCTGGTAAAGAATGCTGACAAACAATACATTCCTCTACAGCTAAAAGCGGGTAATATTTTTGAAACCGTGAGCACTGTGGCTCCCGGCACTAAATTTAGAATGGAGATAAAAAATTCAACCGAGTGCAACATTTATATTTTTGGACAGGAAACTGATGGCAGCAGTTATACTTTATTTCCTTACCCCAGTAAAGAGGATGCAACCAAAACAGCTTTTTCACCTTATTGCGGCATCACCGGTTACCGCCTTTTTCCCCGTGGAAAGAGTTTAGTGCCCGATAATGTTGGTAACAAAGATGTGTTTGCGATCGTAGTTACAAAGCAGGCCATTGACTGGTATGGTATCAATAATGCTATCTCAAAAAGCGGCGGGGTCAATTATGGCACTAAGGTTGCTGATGCTTTAAATCAAAATGGTGTTGCAGGCGTAACATTTGCAGCAGGTAGCGGCGGCACCATTAATTTTAAAGCTAATAACGCCACCCAAAGTGCTGTAATTTGTGTGGTAGAAGTAAACAAGTAAATCATGAAAAAAATAATTGTAATTGCATTTTGCCTGGTTGGTTATATAAGCCATGCACAAACAGAAACAAACAAATTATACAACCCCGAAGCCAATGCAACAAAAGAAATTAAAGCGGCTATAAAAAAAGCTAGAGCCGAAAATAAATATGTGCTGGTGCAGGGCGGCGGCAATTGGTGTAAGTGGTGTCTTGAGTTTGCACGATTTTCCAAGGCCGATCCAAAAATAGATTCAGTTTTAAATGCCGGCTTTGTTTGGTATCATTTAAATGACAGCAAAGAGAACAAGAACGAAAAAGTATTTGCAAAATATGATTACCCACAGCGTTTTGGTTACCCTGTATTTATCATTTTAGATGGAAAGGGAAGACGCATACATACCCAGAACAGCGAATACCTGGAGGATGGGAAAAAAGGTTACGACCAGAAAAAAGTACAGTCTTTTTTAGAAATGTGGAGCCCGAAGGCATTGAGCCCGGAAATGTACGGAAAGTAGAAAATTGAATATTTAATAGGTAAGGTTTAATATTGTTGAGATAATTTTAGTTACATGCAATATTAAATATTCAATCAACCATATTAAATCTCTTATGAACAATACTGCACAATTCCTCCAACTGATTAAGCATCCGTTCAAATTCAAACTGTTTATGCTTTCCAAATTACCCAGCGCTTTTTTTAGCGGCGTAAGGGTTGTTGATGCGGATGAAAATAAATGCTCCGTAAAAGTTCCATACAAATGGTTTAGCCAGAACCCTTTTAAAAGTTCCTATTTTGCCTGCCTGAGCATGGCTGCGGAAATGAGTACCGGTTTGTTGTGCCTCATGCACCTGCATAAAAGACAACCGGCCGTAAGTATGTTGGTTGTAAAGATCGAAGGCAACTTTATGAAAAAAGCGACGGGCATCACTGTATTTACCTGTGAGGATGGCCTGGCGATAAAAAAAACGATTGAAGATGCCGTTTTCAGCAATGAAGGAAAGATCATCACGTCAAGATCCTATGGTCGCAATGCAGCTGGTGAAGTTGTTGCAGAATTTGCTATCACCTGGAGTTTTAAAGTTAAAGGCTAACCCCGATGCTATCTATATACATCATATTCTTTGCATATTTTTTAATTCAATACTTCTTTACTCAAACGATCTATTCAAAAAATAAATTCCTTTTGCTTCTTATTTTTTCCGTTGCAATATTTTATTTCGTATTTTTTTTTAATATCCCTTTCTTTAGAGAAAATAAAAGCCTGCTTACTGCAATCGGAACAATCCCCTTATTCTATACTTTGATTCTTTTCACTATCAAAAAACTTATTCTTTATTAAACCATTTTTTTATTGCTAAAAAATGGATCTCACAAAAAAATACAGAAAAAGATTTTACCTATTTTCTATGGTCGCAGAGTTTTTATTGGCCCCAGACCAAGTCTGACACTTTTCACTGGTGGGATGAAAAACTTGCACAAAAACCAACAATGCTGGACAGGTTATTAACGGGGTTTGTACTATTTCTTCCATTTATCTTATCCATATCTATGTTTTTTTATTAATACCCAAATAACCCAATCATCAACTTGGCTAAGAACACTATCCCATATTTCCCTAAATTGCATCTCCAAGTTCATATCATTGCTGCCGTATCCCGATAGCTATCGGGACGACGCCAATTAAGTTGAACAGAATATCAAATGCTTGACTCAAAAAAAAATAAAACATAATCTTCTCTATTTCCTCCCCACAGGGGGAGATAGAGAGGGCTTTTTATTATGGCAAAAGACTTACGTAAACAGGAAGCTTTAGACTACCACTCCAAAGGCCGCCCGGGTAAAATAGAAGTTGTACCCACCAAGGAAGCCAAAACACAAAGAGATCTTTCACTTGCATATTCGCCCGGCGTTGCCGAACCTTGTTTGGAAATTGCAGCCAACCCTGAAGATGTATATAAATATACTGCCAAGGGAAATCTGGTGGGTGTTATCAGCAACGGTACAGCAGTTTTAGGATTGGGTAATATTGGCCCCGAAGCCAGTAAACCGGTAATGGAGGGAAAGGGTGTACTCTTTAAAATATTTGCTGATATTGACGTATTTGATATAGAGATCAACGAAACCGATCCGGAAAAATTTGTGCAGATCGTTCAATCGCTGGAACCAACATTTGGCGGTATTAATTTAGAAGATATAAAAGCGCCCGAGTGTTTTTATATTGAACAGGAGCTAAAGAAGCGTTGCAAAATTCCCATCATGCATGATGACCAGCATGGTACGGCCATCATCAGTGCCGCCGCTTTGCTGAATGCATTGATATTGCAAAAAAAGAAAATTGACAAAGTAAAATTTGTAGTGAATGGAGCCGGTGCTGCTGCTTTTGCATGCATACAATTATACGAATCGCTGGGTGCAAGGCACAGCAACTTTATGGTTTTTGACCGCAAAGGAATTTTGTATAAGGGCAGGCCAGATGTGGAAGAGATGAAAGCTAAATTTTGCGTGGATGCGAAATACAAAGACTACGATCTTGCTAAAGCAATGAAGGATTCTGACGTATTTATTGGTTTAAGCATTGGCAATGTGGTTACGCCCGAGATGGTAAAAAGTATGTCTAAAAATCCGATCGTTTTTGCCATGGCAAACCCAGATTCTGAGATCAATTATGATGTAGCAGTTGCGGTGCGTAAAGATATCATTATGGCCACCGGCCGCAGTGATTATCCCAACCAGGTAAATAATGTACTGGGCTTCCCCTATATTTTCCGTGGCGCATTGGATGTACGGGCTACAGCTATTAACGAAGCCATGAAACTGGCAGCTGTAAAGGCTTTGGCAGAACTGGCAAAAGCGCCCGTGCCCGATATTGTGAACCTGGCCTATAATGAAAAGACGATCACTTTTAGCCCAACCTATATTATTCCAAAACCATTAGACCCCCGTTTGTTATCAACCGTGGCTCCCGCTGTCGCAAGGGCTGCCATGGAAAGCGGCGTGGCAAAATATCCTATCATCGATTGGGAAAAATATGTTGAAGATTTAAACCACCGCCTGGGCTTGGACAATCAGCTAAGCCGCGTTATCGGCTCAAAGGCACGTAAAGATCCAAAGCGTATCGTTTTTGCCGATGCAGAAAATATTAAAATACTAAAAGTGGCACAACTGGTGATGGAAGAGGGTGTTGCTTATCCTATCCTGTTGGGTAAACAAGACAAAATAAAAAAACTTGCCGAACAAAACGGCATAGACCTGGAAGGTATGCCTATTATGAACCCGGCTGATGATGAACATGAAGAGTTAAGAAAAAAGTACGGCGATCTGTTTTTTGAAAAAAGGAAACGCAAGGGTATAAACAGGTACGAGAGTTATAAAGCAATGAAGGACCGCAATCATTTTGGTTGTATGTTGATTGATAATAGTGAGGCAGACGGTATGATCAGTGGACTGAGCAGGAACTATCCTGATACCATCCGCCCGGCATTACAAATAGTTGGTACGGAACCCGGCGTTAAAAAGATAGCTGGTATGTACATCATGTTTACCAAGCGTGGCCCTTTATTTTTAGCTGATACAACCGTAAACTTTAATCCAACTGCAGAAGAACTGGCCGAAATAACTTTACTGGTTGCCAAGGAGGTTAAACTGTTCAACATCAAGCCAAGGATAGCTATGCTCTCCTACTCCAATTTTGGCAGCAGCAATTCAACAGAGGCAAACCTGGTACGCCGGGCAAGGGAGATCGTAAAAGAAAGAGATCCTGAACTGATCTGCGATGGCGAGGTACAGGGCATTCTGGCTTTTAACAAAGAAATTTTGAAGGAGAACTATCCTTTCACTGAGTTATTGAATGGTGACGTGAATATTCTCATCTTCCCCAATTTATCGGCGGGTAATATTGCTTATAACTTATTGCAGGAAGTTGGCGGCACAGATTCCATCGGCCCCATCTTACTTGGCTTAAACAAGCCGGTTCACGTTTTGCAGTTGGGAAGTTCCATCCGGGCCATATTCAATATGGTATTAATTGCAGTTGTAGATGCACAAACCAAATGCAAAACCAATACAAGGGAAGAAGTGAAGAAAAGCAAATGGTGGAAACGCAAGAGCAAGGCCAGTCAGGAGGCATAATATTTTTAAGGTACGATGTTTGATGTTGGGTGTGATGTACGTTATTTGATGTACGATTTACGTCACAAATCAGCAAGTTAATTAATCACACATTCGTATAGTTAAGATTGTACATCTCACATATTTTTACCCATGCTTTTTTTCAATCACTTTGGCCGTTACCTGTTAATGCTTAAAGGCATGTTCACCAGGCCCGAAAACATGCGCATGTATTGGAAAGAGCTTATGCACCAGTGTGTTGAAATTGGTATAGGTTCGCTGGGTATTGTTATCATCATTTCATTTTTTATGGGTGCGGTAAGTGCCGTGCAAACATCTTATCAATTGGTTAGTCCGCTTATACCACTTACCACCATTGCACAAATTGTAAGAGATACAGTTATTTTGGAATTTGCCCCAACAGTAGTTTGTATTGTACTGGCCGGTGTGGTGGGCAGTAAAATTGCCAGCGAACTGGGTAACATGCGTGTGAGTGAGCAGATAGATGCATTTGAAATTATGGGTATCAACACCAAGGGATATTTAATAATGCCAAAAATTGCGGCTTGCCTGATTACAATTCCCATGCTGGTGGTTTTATCAATGGTTCTGGGCATTTTAGGCGGCCGGTTGGCTGGTGCCGCCACAGGTATCTTATCAACCGATACTTATGATATGGGACTTACACTGAATTTTGTACCCTACAACGTATTTTTTGCATTGGTAAAAGCATACACATTTGCATTTATTATAAGCACTATTCCTTCCTACTATGGTTACTATGTAAAAGGTGGTGCATTGGAAATTGGGCGAAGCAGTACAAAAAGTGTGGTGGTGAGTTGTGT
>JANOUJ010000142.1:0-10484 GCA_031416815.1 Chitinophagaceae bacterium | reverse complement strand
CTATCGCCTGCAGATCACCGCAGTTGGGTACACATCATTAACGATCGACAGTATCCATATCAGGGCCGAAAGGTTTGACTTTGACCTGAATGATATCAAGCTTAATAAAAATGCAGCCGTGCTGAATGAAGTAACCGTGTACGCCGAAAAGCCATTGATCGAAAATAAAGATGGTAAGATCATTTTTAATACCGGTGAGTCGGCTTTAAGTTCCGGTGCTACCACTACCGAATTATTAAAACAAACCCCATTGGTGAATGTAGATAATGATGGAAAGATATTACTGCGTGGCAAGGAAGTAAAAGTTTTGATTGATGACAAGCCGGTGGAACTTGACAGTAAGCAATTGCAGGACCTGATGGAAAGCATGCCCGGCAGCATGATAGAGAGAATTGAAGTGATGACCACGCCGCCGCCACAGTATGCCAATGAGCGGGGAGGCGTTATAAATATTGTAACCAAAAAAGGCAAGGTTGGCTTTAACGGCAGGGTAAATATTAATTATGGTACGAGGGGCGAAGCAGCTATCAACGGTAATGTAAGCTACCGAAAAACTAAGGTGGCGGTAAATTTTTCAGCCGGGTTTGGGTACCATGAATTTAATGGAAACAGTTACAGCAACCGGCAGAATTTTTATACCGATTCTTCAAATTATTTCAGCACGGTTGGCGAGAACAGTAATAACAACTTGCGGCCAAACCTGCGACTGAGCCTTGATTACGACCTGAACAAACGGCAAAGCATGAATTTTACGGTGTTGTACAACAGTAACAATTCGGCCTTTGACAACAGCACCACTTACAGCAATGCCGACCGGTATAACCAGGTGTATAAATTAAGCAACCGGATCACAGCAACCGGCAACAGCAGCCAGAGCCCGGTTTTTAATTTTTCATATACCATCAAAGGAAAAAATCCCAAAGCCATTTTTAAATTCATCAGCGGATTTAATTATAACGCCAGCGAAAATGAAAGGGATTTTTACCAGCAATATCTTAATCCGGATAATACACCTACCGGTTCAGACTCAACACAACAACAGCATACAACCAGCAGGAACACCAACCTCAACCTGCGGGTAAACTATGATAAGCCACTGAAGGATAATAAGACATCATTTAATTTTGGTGCCAGCTACAATGGTTATCGCAACCACAATGAGCTCAACACTGCTTTTATGAAGAAGCCTGAAAATGTGTTGGTAAAGAATGATCTGCTGAGTAATGATTTTCTTTTTTATCAAACCATTTATGGATTACGGGCTTCCATACGCTATGATTTTATACCCGATTTTTATATAAACGGAGGACTGCAGACGGAGTACACCCAAACACATTTTGATATTAAAAACAATAGCAACCGCTATTTAAATAACTACTGGAGTATGTTGCCCTTTGCCAACCTGGTAAAAAAATGGAAGAGCGATGTAACAATTACCTTCAGTTACAAAAGAACAGTACAAAGGCCCAGGCTGAATGAATTGAACCCAAGTGTGGATTATGGCGACCCGTATAATACCCGTTCTGGTAATCCTTATGTGCAGGCTTATTATGCCGATAATTTTGACTTTATTTTTGGAAAGTGGAACAAGCTATACAACTTCAATGTATCGGTTGGTTACAATGCCCTGCAGAAAATTTATAGCTCTATAAGAACGCTTCAAACTGATGGCAGCACTTTTACCACCTGGCAAAATATAAGCGGGCGTAAAGAATATGAAGCCAGTGTCTGGGGTGGTTACACCATCAATAAAAAAGCAAAGGCAAACCTTAGTTTTGGGTACAATTATAATGTGTACAGCTTATACGACCGTGATGTAAGGCGCTTCCGCAACGGCGGTTCATTTTATTCAACCCTTAATGGTAGCTACCAGTTTACAACGTTACTGAATGCCAATGCAAGTTTTACTTTTAACCGCTTTGCAAATCCGCAGGGTTCGGTGCGTAGTACGCTTAGCACCAACATCGGGATACAACAAAAATTCTTTGCAAAGAAGATAACAGTAACACTTAACATCATTGATCCGTTTCGTCAGCAGCAAAATAAGAATGTTACCTACGGAAGTAATTTTAACCTGGAAAGTTTTAGCACCACCAATACCCGTAACTACCGGCTGGTACTGAGTTATACATTTAAAAAGAAAGAAAAGAAATCGGGTAGGGAAGCTTTGCTGAAGAAATTGCAGCAGAAATAAAAAATAAGATATTAGATGTTGACTTTAATGACAACTTTCTAAAATTCAATCAGTTTGCAGACTGTTATTTTAACCTGCTTTTTCAGTAAAGTTCACACGCTTTGCCAGCCAACTCTCTTTAACTGGTATGATCCACTTTTCAAACATTTCTTTTTTGGATAAGACTGTATTGTTGAAATACAAAGTATTGGCATTAATGAAATTATTCTCAACAGCATATTCCAGTTGGCTAAGCGGCAACAACTCAATTTTATCCTTTACCACAAAAGCGAGGCTCTGCCTGTCGAACATTTGCACTTTATATTTCTCTTCAATTGATTTGATAAGATGCACAGAACTGTCAGTGCTGCAGCCGCTAACACCGGTTGCAGATTCATCAGCCATCAAAACTATAAAGCGGCCAAAAAATAAATTGGCAAAGCCTTTTACCGGTCTGCCATGGCTTTTCCAATTGGAGGCAAAATCATTCAGCATGTCTTCCATCTCCAACGCTTCGCTGATAAAGAATAAGCGGCTGCTTTGATAGATCCATACACGGGAACTGTCTGCAAAATCATTGGGGATATGTTCCTGGAAATTCAAATCCATTTGTAAAATTCAAAATTTAAAAGTCAGAAGTCAAAATTTGCTATCCTAATTCCTCATTCCTAATTCTACAATCTCCGCTATATCCAACACCTTTACTTCATCTTCTTTATTGCTGTTCTTCACACCATCCGTCATCATGGTATTACAAAAAGGACAGGCTGCTGCAATTACATGGGCACCGGTTTCAAGTGCTTCATTGGTGCGTTCAATATTTATACGGATATCGCCTTTTTCTTCTTCCTTAAACATCTGTGCTCCGCCGGCACCGCAGCATAAACCATTGCTGCGGCAGCGTTTCATTTCCACTAAAGAAACATCCAGGGCTTCCAGCACTTTTCTTGGAGCTTCATAAATATTATTAGCTCTCCCTAAATAGCAACTATCGTGGTAAGTTATCTTTTTGCCTTTAAATGTGCCGCCTTCGGTCATTTTTATCTTTCCTTCGTCGATCAGTTGCTGCAAGAATGTAGCATGATGTATCACTTCATAAGTTCCGCCCAATGCAGGGTATTCATTTTTAATTGTGTTAAAGCAATGCGGACAAGCTGTTACAATTTTTTTAATACCATAACCATTTAAAATTTGGATGTTCTGGTAGGCCATCATCTGGAACATGAACTCATTGCCTGCACGCCGTGCCGGGTCACCGGTACACATTTCTTCTTTACCGAGGATCGCATAGTTGATACCAACTTTATCCAATATGGTTATAAATGCCTTGGTTATTTTTTGTGCCCGCTGATCAAAACTTCCGGCGCAACCAACCCAGAATAAAACTTCCGGGCTTTCGCCTTTCGCCATCATTTCTGCCATTGTTGGAACATGCATGTTGTATATTTTTATCCTGGTAAGGTACTTTAAAAAATAATATCGCTGTTACGCAAAATTAAGCCAATCTCTGTTAAACAAAAACATAAGAACTATTGAACCACATAGAAACAAAGAAACATAGTATCTAAACATTGACCTATGTGTTTTCCTATTGTTTACTATGTGCCTATGTGGTTCAAATTGTGACAAACTCAATCACATTTTAAATATCTTCGCAGCAATCAACAAAACGTGAGAAAACTCATTAACCGAATCACAAACTGGGAAGCCTGGCCCTTTAAAGTATTGTACGCACCGCTTGCCTTAGTGTGGGGCTGGTATATGCTTCGATCAGGTTCGGTATGGTTCTTTACACCCAGCAATCCAAAGATCACTTTTGGCGGCATGGATGGCGAGCCTAAGAAAGAAATGTACGATCTCCTGCCAAAACATTTATATCCCGCAACCTTTACTGTTTTGCCCGGGCAGGATTTTGATATTGTAGAAAAGGAACTGCAAAACAGCGGTATTCACTATCCTTTTATTGTAAAGCCCGAAGTTGCCTGCCAGGGCATATTGTTTCGCAAAATTGACAATGAGGCTGAATTGCAAAACTATCATACAAAACTTCCGGTTGAGTATATTGTGCAGGCGCTTGTAAGCTATCCCATGGAAGTGAGTGTGTTTTACATCCGTCATCCCCAGGAAAAAAAAGGAACGATCACGGGATTCCTGCATAAGATCCCCCTGCAGGTTACCGGTAATGGAAAACACACCCTTGCGCACCTGATCCAGCTACATCCCAAAGCAAAGAACAGGCTCGGCGAAATGTTCAGCAAGCACCGGGAACATTTGCAAACCATTGTACCTGCAGGCGAAAAATATATGCTGAGTTATGCGGCCAATCACAACCGTGGCGCCCATTTTATTGACCTGAAAGAACATATTGATGATAAGCTGGTTGCCATTTTTGATGAAATAAGCCACAGTATCAATGATTTTTTTTACGGCCGTTATGATATCATGTGCAGCAATGTGGAAGACCTGAAGAACGGAAAGAACTTTACGATACTGGAGTACAATGGCTGTGGCGCTGAGCCCAATCACTTTTATGATACCGGCTACACTTTGATGGGCGCTTATAAAGAAATATTAAAACACTGGAAAGCATTATACCGTATCAGTAAACACAACAGCAAGGCGGGTATTAAGCCGTGGCCCTTTCAAAAAGGAAGAAAATTTTTGGCAGCGGTAAATGCCCACCTAAAAATGATCAGGAAGATTGATGCAGCGGTAGGTTAGCTACGTCAGATGCATTTGTATCAGCCCCCGACCTTTTAAATAATGCATCATATATTTTTCCAACTGCCCAGTTGCCCAGTGGAAAATACAGTGCAAAAAATAATGCCATAGCCAGGCTAAAATTCTGAGGGTTGAAAATGTTATCCACCGTGTTATCCGGGTAAGCATAAGAACTCCGCAATGCATAACCACCAAATTCACAAAGCGCCATGGCAACCAGACCGTAGGCGTATTGGGTATGAAAAGGCAGGTTTCGCAGTAACAAGGAAATAGGAATCATGTACCAAATGTAACAGGTAATTACCTGCCACCAATAAGTGAATCTTGCTATCTCCATATAGCCCCCAAAATAATGCATGCGCAGGCCCCAGGTAAAATAGATCACCACATATACGAGTACCAGTTTTTTATCCACCTTTAATTTTGGGATTGCCCAATTAAAGAATGATTGCATCATGTATGGTTAGTTTATGGTAAATGCTGCAAAATTTCCATGATGGGTTATGGAAACCGGAATTTTTTGTTGTTCCTTTTTGCAATACATGAAAGGTACATTGTTTTTATCTTTTATTATAGTAAAATTCCTGTTATCCTCACCGTTATTAGCGGCATAGCTTGCAACCAATTTTTTATAAACATGTTTTTGTTGATTGGTAAAATGCCCGTGTATTTCGCAACAATAATTTAAAAAATCAGTCCCGTATTTTTCTTGCCTTGCTGTAGTGTAGATATAACCATTTGTTGAACTGGTAATGGTTTGGTAAGAAATTGTATTAATGGTTACTTGCCCGGATGTGCTACTTAACAATGTGCAACTTAACTTTTTCGGGGCAAAAAAACGTCCGCCATATTGCCTTGTATAAATTTTGTAAGCGCTTTCTTTCATGCTCCAGAGTTTCCACACCATTTCATCTGGTGTTGCGGCATGCTTAATATATTCCTGTTCCTTTTGCGTGAATATCTTTTCCAGGAAACCAGTTCGTTTCCAGTTGCTTTCAGTAGCGGCAACTTTTATATCTACAATATCATTGCCTGTCACTTTTCGCCAAGTTTTGTTGTTATGATTTCGATAGCAGCTTTTACGTTCAGCATTTTCTCCATCGATTCGTTATCTATGATGATGTCAAATTCAGTTTCTATATCCAGTATCACATCAACCAGGTTGGCCGAATTTATTTTAAGGTCATTCAGGAAGTCAGATTCTTCAGTCATGTTTTTAAAACCTTCTTCGTTCTTAACATAAGGCTTTACAATTACTTTTAGTTTTTCGATTAATTCTGTTGTGCTCATGCGTTATATTTTTTAAAAATGATGCAACTGTTCACATCGCCAAACCCAAAACTGGCTTTTGCAATTACCTGCAATGTATTTGTTTCAATTAGTTTTTGAGGTATTTTTTCTGCATTGATGATCGCGGCAATATCCGGGTGAATATCTTCACAATTAACAGATGGAAAGATAAAGCCTTCATGCAATCCCAGCACAGCAGCCACACTTTCAACAGCGCCAGCAGCACCCAGGCAATGACCGGTCATTCCTTTTAAAGAGTGTATGTAAGGAAAATTATTTTCCTTCCTGTTTAAAGCAGCGGACCAGTTATTTATTTCTGCCGCATCTTTTGTGGTTGCTGTTAAGTGGCCGTTTATAAGGTCAATTTCAGCGGGATCGATGCCGGCATTTTCCACGGCACCTTTAATGCAACGCTGCACCGCTTCATTGTTTGGCGCTGTCATACTGCCGGTACCACGCTGGCCACCTGCATTCATGGCCCCACCCAAAACTTCTCCATAAATTTTTGCTCCCCTTTCGGTTGCACTCGATAAAGATTCCAGTAACAAAGCACCGGCACCGCTGCCCGGCACGAAACCGGCTGCTGTGGCGCTCATCGGCCGGGAGGCTTTTTCCGGGGTATTATTATATTTGTAAGCCATTACTTTCATGGCATCAAATCCACCCCATATGTAAGGGCCGTCATCACTGCAGCCACCCACAAGCATGCGTTTTGCTTTTCCGGATTGTATGCGTTCAAACCCCATTAATATTGCTTCTGTTCCGGTACAACAGGCCGACGAATTGGTGGTAACTAAATTACCCAAACCAAGGATGCCACCTAAATATGCAGAGATACCGCTAGCCATGGTTTGCGAAACCGCTGTACTGCCCAATGTTTTTACATTACCTGCAGCTATTTTGTAAAATGATTCCCGCAATTTTTCAACCGCCGGGCTTCCGGTACCAAATACAGTCCCGCTATCCCAATCGGCATCAGCAGATTCATTAATGGATAAACCAGCATCTTTCCAGGCATCAATACCCGCTATGCAACCATATAAAATACCATTGCTGTTAAAATTTTTTAGTTGAAGTGGAGATAAATATTGCAGTTTTAGTTCTTCTGAAATCGTGGGAATGCCACCTACACAGCATGAAAAATGGAGGTCCTCCAATGCTTTAAAAAACCGGATACCGGAAACACCGTTTTTTATGGCTTGGGTAAAAGCAGGGATTCCCACAGCATTGGGCGATGTTACACCAAGGCCAGTTATAACTACCCTGTTATTCACTTTCTGGATTTTATGATACCCGAAATGTTTCCACTACAAACAACTTTATCCTGGCTGTTCCTCATTTCCACATCGCAACTTAGTTTACAAAACCTAAAATATTTTTTTTGTGAGATGACAGTTACTTTTTCGCCTGGAAACACAGGTGCATGAAAATTGAGCTCGACTGATGTAAGCGCAATTTCGGGAAAGGTAGATTTCAATATCTGATCCCGGAATAAATAGATCCCGAGGCTCACAACACCGATCTGGGCCATCGTTTCGGAAAGGATGACACCGGGCGTTATTGGAAAGTTTTTAAAATGTCCCTTGTAAAAATATTCGTCGGGTTTGTATGTGTACGTTCCTTTTACACCGTCTTCTGTTACTTCGCATAATTCATCTGCAAATAAAAACGGGGGTGAATAGGGTAGTAAGTTTAGTATTTCTGTTGTTGTCATTTTTTTAACTGATATGCTCTCCTCCGTCTGCAATAATAATGCTTCCATTAATCCAGGCGGCTTCATCTTTGGATAAAAGATAAACGACATTTGCCACGTCTTCGGGAGTTGTTAAGCGTTTAAAAGGATTGCGGTGTAAAGTATTTTTTTTCAGCTGTTCATGCCCCGGTATCATTCTGAAAGCT
The DNA here is from genome assembly GCA_031416815.1 of Chitinophagaceae bacterium. Taxonomy (GTDB): domain Bacteria; phylum Bacteroidota; class Bacteroidia; order Chitinophagales; family Chitinophagaceae; genus Ferruginibacter. The sequence goes on along the minus strand of JANOUJ010000142.1, from coordinate 2,401 downwards.
TCTGTATCTGTTACGCCGGCCTGTATGCAATTGGCCCTTATGCCACTGGATGCAAATTCCAGTGCAATATTCCGGGTAATGGCTTCAAGCGCTGCTTTGGCGGCAGAAACGGCTGCGTAGCTTTTAAAAGCTTTTTTATTTCCTTCACTGGTAAAACTGATGACCCTGGCATCGGCAGCAAATAATTTTTTTTCAAAAAGTAATGTTGTCCAGTCGTACAAACTGATGGCCATTGATTCTAAAGTAAGATGAAAGTCATCATTTTGCAAAACAGCGTTTTCATCGTCAAGCATCGGTTTTAAATTTCCTTTGGCAATGCTGTGAACCATTACCCTGATCTTACCCTCATCGCTTAACTTTTCCTGTATAATATTAATTACTTCGGTTCTTTTTTCGGCGGACATAGCATCTTTATTGAAGGTTAATAGTTCAACCCCGGTATCCCTGATCTGTTCAAACTCTTTTTCAATGCTTCCCATATCCGATTTACTATTGCGGTGCACTATAATAACATTCAAACCGTGCGTAGCCAGTTTTTTTGCAGAAGCCAATCCCAAACCTGCAGAGCCACCCAGTATCAATGCCCAATAATTTTTATTTTCAAAATCTTTTACCATTGTAATAAAATGCTTTGTGCCGAAAATCCCGGTCCAAAACTAAGCATCAGGCCCTTTTCTCCTTTTGCTATATATTTTTCCAGGAATCTTTCCAACACATAAAGTACGGTTACGCTGCTCATATTTCCATATTGTTTTAAAACTTCCCGGGTATCGTCAATATTTTTTCCCAATGAGCCAAAAAGTTCTTCAACCGTTTGCACAATTTTTCTGCCGCCGGGATGAAATACAAGATGATTGATCTCCCCAATATTCGAATTATGCCTTTCAAGAAAAGGATAAATGATTTTTGGAAAATGAGCCGAAATGGTTTCGGGTACGGTTTCATCGAGTATCATGCGCAGCCCGTCATTGGTAAGTTTAAAGCCCATCATATCTTCAGCATCGTAAAAATGATACATTTCTTCTGCCATGATCTCGGGGCCTTCGTCCTCCTCGCAGGAAGACAATAACACGGCAGCAGCGCCATCACCAAATATGGCAGCACTTACAATATTGGCCATCGAAAAATCATTTAACTGAAAAGTAGCTGTGGTTGATTCAACAGCAACTACGGCCGCCTTTTTGCCGGGGTTTGCTTTTAAAAAATTCTTGGCGTAAATGATGCCCGATACACCTGCAGCGCAACCCATTTCTGTTACAGGCAGGCGTACAATATCCTGTTTCATTTTTAAACTGTTCACCAGGTAAGCATCAATGGATGGTATCATAATGCCGGTGCAGCTTACGGTGATCAGGTAGTCAAGTTCACCGGCATTCCATCCTGCTTTATCCAATGCATTTTGCAGCGCTTGTTTAGCAAGCTTTGTACATTCACGAATATAAATGTCATTCTTCTGCTCAAACGAAGTGCTTGTAAAAACCTCCTCGGGGCTCATTACTGAATACCGCTTATCAACTCCTGCATTGGTGAAGATCTTCATCACTTTTCTGATGAAACGCTCCTCCTGCCCCGCCAGCCAGATTTGTATAAAAGGCAGGATGTCGGCCGTTTCACGTGAGTAAGGCGGCAACTGTTTTGCGACTGATTTTATTTTTACCGGCATAATTTTTTTATTATCCATTGATACCTGAAAGCCCATCTCCAGCGGATAGTACTGGATGTATCGGCTAGCTTTTTACTAATACTGATCAATTCACTTTTTTTAAACCCCCGTAAAACCGAAATGGCACCATCGTTTTTTACCATGGGGTTTTTTATAAAAAGGCTTAGGCCTTTAAAGAGGTAATAAGCAATCCTGCTCCTGTGCAGGTCATTTATCACTACACCTATTCTTACTTTATTTACAATTGGGATTAAGAGGCGTTCAATTTCCTGTGCCGTAAAATGGTGAAGGAATAGGGTTGAAATAGCTATATCAAATGCTATGCCCGAAAACTCAGCTGAAAACACATCCATTTTGATAAAATTGATCTCCGGATAATCCCCCGACAATTTACCTGCATAATTCACCGTATATTCATTGGCATCTACGCCGGTTAGTTTAAAGGTAAAATTATTTTTCCGGCCATAGATAGCTACAGCACGAAGCATATCGCCACTGCCACAACCCATATCAATGATAGATATGGTACCATCTTTTGATTCTGTTTTCAATAATGTGTGTAAGCCATTGATGGTTGCTTTGTTTCCGCCCAACCGCTTATTAATGATTGCAAGTTGATCCAGAGTATTTCGCAGCATTTCACCTTCCATAGATAAGTCATCCATGATCTCCTCTTCGGTGCTGCGGTATTTTGTACTTACAAACATGAAATGATTTTTACCCCAAAAAATAAACAAC